>CALFWJ010000097.1 GCA_937928525.1 uncultured Alphaproteobacteria bacterium
CTGCATTGGCTATACTGAACATGCTACATTAAGTATGCCACTGACTGAGCTTATAATGCGTCAATCAACCCCTGAACCTCAGCTAGCTTAGCCGTCACCAACGCCTCAGTTTTCGCCTCTAAATTCAACCGTAAAAGCGGCTCATTCGCGCTTGGGCGCACGTTAAAGCGCCAGTCAGAAAACGCCACCGAAATCCCATCCAAAACATCAATTTCAGCCTCTAAGTCTTTATAATAAGACCTTATTTTTTCTAAAGTATCTTGCGTATTGCCCTTAAGAGGTTGGTTAATTTCCTCACTCGAGGGGTACAAATCTCGTCGCGCCGAAACCACGTCACTCAACTTTTCACCATTGGCCGACAACATAGCTGCCACCAACAAAACCGGCACCATACCGCTATCGCAAAAATGAAAATCACGGAAGTAAAAATGCCCGCTCACCTCACCGCCCATAATGGCATTGTGCGCACGCATCACCTTTTTGTAATGCCCATGCCCCACTTTACTAAACGTAGCTTGTCCACCCGCTTCGGTAATAACTGCTGTGGTATCCCACTGCTGACGAATATCCTGCACCACCGTGCCACCAGCTTCATCTGCCAATAACGCCTTGGCCAAAATACCCATTAAATAATAATTACTAACAAACTCACCTTTATCATCAAATAAAAAACAACGGTCAAAATCACCATCCCAAGCCACACCAAAATCAGCGCCTGAGGCCACAACAGTATCAGCAGTTGCGGCACGGTTTTCTACTAAAATAGGGTTCGGAATACCATTCGGAAAATTTCCATCAGGCGCATGATGCACCCGCACAACCTCAAACGGAAGCTGAACGGCCAACGCATCCCAAGCTGGCCCAGCACACCCATTACCCGCATTAACCACCACCTTTAACGGCTTAAGTTTAATTCCATCCACAAAGCTTAATAGCTTCTCAACATAATTACTTTTATCCTCAAAATAACGCTCTTCGCCCACAGCCTTACCTACACTAAAATCCCCCCAACGCACCGCACAAAATTCTTTCAATTTCGGCATATCTTCCTCAGCAGAAAACGGCTTTGCTTCTGCTCGCACAATCTTCAAACCGTTATATTCAATCGGGTTATGGCTCGCTGTCACCATAATCCCTGCCCCAGCAGCGTGTTGTGCTACACCATGATACACCTCTTCGGTACCGCACAATCCTAACCGAACAACATCAGCACCAGCCGCACGCACCGCCGCACTTAACACATCAGCAAAGCGCTTACTACTTGCCCGCACATCTTCACCAATCACGACACTTTTAGCGCCTGTAACATCAATCACACCAGTACCAACAAGGGCAACCAAAGCATCGGTTAAGTCTGCATCAACCACACCTCTAATGTCGTAGCTCTTAAATAAATGCGTGGGAAAGTCTAAACTAACCACTACGTATTTGTCCCTTCGCGGCCATACTCATCTTCATAACGGACAATATCTGTTTCATCGCCCACACCAATTTGAGTTTCAATAATTTGTAAAGTATCTGCATGGTTATTCGCCATACGATGCACAGCGCCAATCGGGATAAATACGCTTTCACCCACAGTTAAATCAAATATTTTATCATCTAAAGTTACTGTCGCCACACCAGAGGCAACTACCCAATGTTCGGCTCGTAATTTATGCGATTGAAGCGACAAAATGCCGCCATTATTTACCCACACACGTTTCACCGTCCACGCTTCTGTGCGCTCTAAGTCTTGATATCCGCCCCAAGGTTTGTCAACCGGAGCATAAACTTCTGTTTCAAAAATTTCATTCATAGTCAAAATTTAACAATAATCCCTTCCCATGCCAACTAAAAAAGCCTAATGTGACGCTATGTTAACCACCTCACACGCCATTCCGCGCCATTCTCTTCCAGCCTTCGAAACCATTGCCGAAACATTTGGCTGCGCCCTCGACATCCACGCCCCAGAAGATACGCCAGAAGACGAACTCTCTCTCACATGGGTCATTAAACAAGAAGAAAAAAACTGGCTTCAAACCGCCATAACCACTACCAGCGCCGAGCAAAAGTTAGAAATACCAATACTCGCCTGGGCTAAAATCCCCATAAACGTAGACTGGCAAGCCAAAGTCGCTGCCAACTTCCCACCTCTTACCATGGGTAGCTTCTTTATAGCTCGGAATAACGAAGCAGAACCAAAAAATGCTATCCGCCTACAAATCCCCGCCAACCAAGCCTTCGGCAGCGGCGAGCACGCCACCACCGACGGCTGCCTCGCACTGTTCGAACATCTCTACATGCAAGAAGAACGGCCAGAAACCGCCACCGCCCCCACCAAAATCCTTGACCTTGGCACCGGCAGCGGCCTATTGGCTATGGCCGCCGCAAAAATTTACCCAAACAGCTTAAATGTCGCCACCGATATCTGTGCCACCAGCGTCCGTATCTGCACCGAAAACTGCGCCAATAATCAAGTGCCTCACATCATTTGCGCCACCGCCAATGGCTTTAATTGCCCCGAAATCACCAACAACACCCCCTTCGATCTTATCTTCGCCAATATCCTCATGAACCCCCTACTCGCTATGGCAGAAGACCTTATCACCAATCTTAACAATAATGGCATCGTTATTCTTTCAGGCTTCACCCCCGAACAACACGAGACCATTACCGAAAAATACACCAGCCTTGGCCTCACCCCTCTCACCCATACGCAAAAAACACAAGAAACCTCAATGCGTCAAAACATCCCCTGCGAATGGATTACCGCCGCGTTTATAAAAGCCTAACCACAAAAAATGACGCGCCCCAAAGGGCGCGTCAAAATCGTTAACAGAAAAGTAAGCTAAACTTAGCCATCCCAGCGATAAAAACGATGTTCACCAATTTTCGTGATAAACGTCATTTTCGGATGCTTAGCCCAATGCTTGCTAGACGCTTTATCATAAGCGGCCTGAGTCAAATAATGATCAGCACCCGCCAAACGATCACGCAACGCCACCACTTCAGGC
>CALFWJ010000098.1 GCA_937928525.1 uncultured Alphaproteobacteria bacterium
AAAAATCAATCAGCCCCCGGCGCATCTCGCTGGTGCTGGCCAGATACGTAAATTGACCCAAATTGACCATTTTTGACCGAAATTGAGCATTGTTGGTCAATTTTTCGGGGTTTTTTGAGCATAATTGATCAATTTTTTCCATGTTTTTGCCATTTTTAGGCAATTTTTGCGCGTTTTTGACCGTTGCACAAAAGCAACCAAAACCAGGGGCGGCAGACATCATACGACCATCCATAGGCGTATAAACAACCCCTAAAACTGGCACGCCATTCGCGCCCACCAGCGCAATAGAAACACTAAATTGACGGCGCTCATTTTTGGCTTCTATGCTAGATTTTCCTTTCTCTAAAAAGTGCACAAACCCTGTTGTACCGTCGATGGGGTCGACAATCCAGAAGTAGTCTTTTCCCCGCCAATTGCCGTCGTCGGCTGTTTCTTCAGATAACCAACCCCAGTTTGGGTTTAGGCCCGTTAATTCGGTTTTTAAAAAGGCATCTACGGCTAAATCTGCGGCGGTGACGGGGCTTTCTTGATAACCGTCTTTATATTCTACGCTTGATGTATCTCCTTGAAAAGAAAGCGCTATTTCGCCTGCCTTAAATGCAAGTTGCTCTACTGTTTGGCGTAATTCATTTAAATTATTCATTAAACATACCCTTTAACATTTTGCGTTTATAGCCGTAACCTTTTGTTTTTTCTACTAAAAAACCAACTTCTGCTAAGCCATTTCGCACAGCGGCAGCGGCGGTAAAGGTGGCGAAGGTGCCGTTTTTAGCAGTTGTGGCGCCCATGGTTTTATACACCGTATCGGACCACATTTTAGGGTTACGGGCGGGCGTAAAACCATCGAGCAGCCATGCACTAACCTTTTGATTTTGCTTCATCTTTTCTGATATTCGCGGTAAAAAATCAGCCACATCCCCCACAGCCAAATGCACTGTTAAATACGGAAATTCGTAGGTATTCCAACCTGGTTTTAGAGTGTATTGCGCTAGAAATTTAGTAAAAAATTCTGAATTTTCTTTTTTATACCAAGGCTCTAGTGCGTTTTGAATTGTTGCGCTATCTAACGGGTTAAGCTCGAAGCTGATGTAGGTAAGATGCGCGTTTTTTGGCGCATTTTTTTGCCATAGGTCATTGATTAAGAACAAGTTTAACCCTGTACCAAAGCCTAGCTCTGCGATTATGAATTGGTTTTTGGTGGCGGCAAAACGTTCGGGGAGATTATTTTGCGTGGCGTAAACGTAGTGAGACTCTTCTTGGCCATTGTTTTTATTGAAATAAACATCTTGATACTCAGGATGATGCGGTACGTTTTCAGGCGTCCAATCGGGCGTAAAGAAGGGCGCAACGGTGGATTTCTGATTGTGGTTTTTTGGCATCAATTTTTTTGCTCATTCATGGTCAATAACGGTCAATTTTGACCAATTCGTGGTCAATTTTGCTCAATTATGGTTAGAATAGCACATGTTTTACCGCTTTTTGACCATTTTTGGACTCTTATTGACCAGCGCAACCCTTTCTGCATGCGGTGGCAAAGGAGGCAACCTTGCCCGCGCCGAGTGGGAAGATTTAAAAGCGCATGATTTTGGCGCTGATTTAAAGAAATTTACGGGTTTGGGGCAAAGCGTTGCAGATAAGGAAGATTTTGGTCTACAGGAAGATTATTGCACGGGGCCAAAATGGACTGAAGGACGCCGTTTGTTTGTGAGTGGCGTGGGTGAAGATGACATTGCTTATGGTGGCTGCATTTTAGAGGCGCCATTGCCTTATGAGCCGCAGCGATTGTGGGGGCGGCCTTAGGTTTAGCCTATTGGTTGTTTTTTGATAAAGCTTTGGTAGAAAAATTACCTGACTTATGTAGAGTGATTTTTTATTGTATTATCTACAAAATTGTATATATTCAACTCAATTCATTAAATTTATCTACTTACCTTTTTGGAGAAAAACTATGTCAATCACCATCCTTATTGTTGCCGTTGCTATTATGTTAATAGGGCTTCATTTTATTCCTCGTTTATCGAAAAATTTGCGCTTACCTGCTTGGGTAGCATTATATATTATGTGTATTTAAACTTGCTAAAATTATTTGTATGTAATACAAAAATTCTATCTTAATGATGAAACATCAGAATTGGAGTTTTTCCCATGGAAATTATATTTTCTTGGATTTTTAATGCCGCACTTATTGCAAGTTTTCTTGTTATTATTGTTGGCACACATGAATATGGTCATTACTACGCCATGCGCTATTTTGGTGTAAAGGTGAAGACTTTCTCGATTGGTTTTGGGCCAGAACTTATTGGCTGGACCGATAAAACTGGCACTCGCTGGAAAATATCTGCCCTACCGCTTGGTGGTTTTGTTATGCCTGAAGAAAAGGGTTTTCATGACAAGGTAACGCCTTGGCAAAGTATTGTGATTTATGCAGCTGGCCCGTTGATTAATATTGTGCCGGTGATGATTGCTGCGTGGATTATGCTGGCTTTGGACATTCGTGCTTTTGATCCCTTACCTGGATTGTTTGCGAATCCTGCCGAATTATACATACGCCAGTTTGAAATTTTTAAAACAATCTTTATTGATTGGTTTGTAGAAGATTTACGCGGCCCTGTTGGCATTGGCGATGTGATTATAACGAATGTAGAGCGTGCTGCTTGGATTGGTTATGTTTACAGCCTTATGTTGATATCGATGTCGATTGGTTTGGTTAACTTATTACCGATTAGGCCATTTGACGGTGGCGGCATTGTTTCTGGCCTTTTGCGCATGCTTTTACCTGCCCGTTGGCACACTACGTCTGATACCATTTTGGCCTTGCCTGGTATTGCGCTTATATTTGTATTGCTTACCTTCGTGACTTGGAACGATATTAGCCGATTAATTTAATATGGAAAACCGCCTTACTTTGTAGGGCGGTTTTTTTATTGTGTGCTTGCCGCATAATGCATTTTCTTTTATAGTCCGTTTGTCAGTTCAGGCGCTATGATACCCGAACCCCGTCAGGCCAGAGATGGAGCAGCGGCAGGGTGTTCAGGCGGGTTGGGCTGGCATTTTACTTTTTATATGTGGCGATACCAGCAAAGCTGGCAACCTTGCAGTAAGGGCTTTGCCCTTCCCATCCCATGGGATGTCGCTCGTTTAATTCGTTTTTCTTTTCTTTTATGGCGTTTTCTTTTATGGTGAGCGCATGGAAAAACAGGTTTCTGACATTCATTTAGCGATTCATGCGCTGCACACATCTACCGGTGGTGGTTTGGTGTATTTGAATGGTATTTTACCTCAACTCAGTGCTGATATTTTGGCGGCGGGTGGCCGAGTGAGTGTTTTAGTTCAGCCTTCTTTATTAGAAAAAGTGCGGGTGCCTGAGGGCGTTGATGTTATCACTGCTGATTTACCGCAAGGGTTTTTATGGGCGCATTTAAAGGCGCAGTTTTTGGTGCCTAAATTATTGCACGCGCACGGGGTAACCCACACGTTATGTAACGCGAATTTTGTGCCGCTGTTTGCGCCGCGACCAATGCCCATTATTCATACCACGCCGACGGTGAGCCAGTTCACGCGCGGAGTTTTTTGGTGGTGTTATTGGCGGCTATTATGGTGCTTTACGTTTGTGAGTTTGTTACGGGCGAAGATTGCTTTTACGGTGGCTGAGCATGTGGTACCTCGCTACACGCCATGGCCGTTGCACTGTTTGCGGCAGCGAGTACATTGGGCGCCGCCAGCGGTGAATGCGGCTTCTGTACCTGCTGCTCTACCCGATAAAATTTCGGGTAAAATTGTGGCGGTGGGGGACTTTTATGTTCAGAAAGATTATGTGACTTTGGTGCGGGCGTTTGGGTTGGTGCGAGAGCAGATTCCGACTGCAACTTTGGTGATTATTGGGCGGTTTATTCAGACCGATGTGGTGCAAGCGGTGCGGGCAGAAATTGAGGCTTTGGGTGTGGCGGAGGCCGTGACTTTGTTGGGGCCATTGCCGCATCATGGGTTGATGGCGGAGGTGGCGACGGCGGAAATTTTGCTGAGTACATCGGTAGCGGAGTGTTTTAATATGCCACTATTAGAAGCCATGGCGGTGGGCACGGCGGTGGTGGCACGGGACGTTGATTTTCAGCATGAGGTGGTCGGAATTTCTGGGGGTGCAGACGGCGCGGCGACTTTGGTGCGTGGTGGGGCGGCGGATTATGCAGCGGCGGTTGTGGCGTTGTTACATGATGCGGCGGCGCGCGAGGCGCAGGTGGCGGCGGGGCAGGCTCAGTCCGCTGGGTTTGGTTGGGCGCGGACGGCGGGGGTGATTTCTAGGCGGGTGTTGCTTTAATTTTTTGTATGCTGTAGGTTAGAGTTATCTGAATTACTTATTCGTTTTAAAAG
>CALFWJ010000099.1 GCA_937928525.1 uncultured Alphaproteobacteria bacterium
ACAACAACTTAATACAATTAAAAATGCTAAAAAACAAGCCCAAAAGCAGGCAGTTTTACCCTATAAACCTTATACGCAACAGCAAGATTTTCACGCCGTAGGAGCAACCGCACAAGAGCGCCTTTTTTTAGCAGGAAATCGTTGTGGGAAAACGCTTTCAGGCAGTTTTGAAATGGCTTGTCACCTCACCGGAAAATACCCCGACTGGTGGACAGGTAAAAAATTCGATAAACCAATTCAGGCTTGGGCTGCCAGTGTAACAATGGAAGTGACACGAGATATTTTGCAACGCCTTTATTTAGGCGATTTAAAAAGCAATCATACAGGTCTCATCGCCAAGGCAGACATCAAAAACATCATCATGAAACGTGGCGTGGCCGAAGCCGTAGACGTGGTGCGGGTACAACATAGCTCAGGTGGTATATCCACTCTAGGTTTTAAGAGCTACGACCAAGGCCGTGAAAAATTTCAGGGAACGGCTAGAAACGTTATCCATCTTGATGAAGAGCCACCATTAGATATTTATGAAGAATGCTTAGTCCGTACCGCAACAACTGCTGGACATGTCTTGTTAACCATGACGCCCTTATTAGGGCTAACACCATTAGTAGAGCGATTTTTAGCTTCTACAAAGGTTTCTAGCCGCGCCATTGTGCGCGCAAGCTGGCGTGACGCGGCGCACCTCTCTACTGCCGAAAAAGCAAGACTGCGCGCCAGTTTGCGGCCACATGAACTTTCGGCACGGGAAGAAGGGATGCCGGTTTTAGGCGTTGGTCGTGTTTTCCCGGTCGCTGAAGAGGAAATTACAGTGCTGCGCTTTGATATTCCAGCGCACTGGCCGCGGGTCTTTGGGCTCGATTTTGGTTGGAGTAACCCAACAGCAGCAGTGTGGTTAGCGCATGATGTAGAGAATGATGTGGTCTATATTACTGATATATATAGTAAAAGTGAGGCTACGCCCGCTGAGCATGCGGCCACATTATTAGCGCGTGGGCAAGGCACAGATGGGCAAAAAATACGCGGTGTTTGTGACCCCGCAGGCCAGAGTGCAGGCCAAGCTGATGGCGTTAGTTTGATGGCGCAATACGCGAGCCACGGCGTTGCGCTAGAACGAGCCAATAATGCGGTTGAAAGTGGCCTAATGCTCATTTTAGAGCGCATGCGTGCAGGTAAATTGAAGATTTTTTCAGATATGGAAGATTGGTTACGTGAATTTAGAGTGTATCGGCGCGGCCGTGACGGCCGTATTGTGAAGCGAAACGATCACTTGATGGATGCGACACGCTATGCGGTTGTTTCTGGCCTTGCATTGTTAGTGGAGCCTGAAAAAATACCTGTGTTAGAGCGAGAACAAGCAGATTGGCGCACAGCCTAAAGGATTGAAATAGGCTAAAATTAGGCATTTATGCGCGATTTTAGGTTAATTTGCGATAACTTATGGATTGTTATGGTTAAAATAGACCATATTTTGTGAATTTGGAATATTTTCTACAAATAATTTCTTTTTTGTAAAATTATGCTTGACATATGAATCGATATGGGGTATGTTTTGACCATGATTGAGAGAAGCTTCGGGGAGAGCTTGAGATTTGAGTAAGTTTTGGCGCTAGAGCGCTTTTTTTTGTGACGCCATTTTGGCGTTTATTGAAAATTTAACAAAAACCTAGCGAAAAAGCCTCAATACTGTGATTGAGGCTTTAACATTTTTTAAGATGAGCTAGGCGGTTTTTGTTTTTTGAGTTTGCGTTTCGAAAAAGGCAGCTTCAAAGGCAGTTTTAAGATGTTCATCTAGGAGTTGATGATGAATAGCGCAAAGTATTTTAGGCATATAGCCACCCGTAAGTGTTTTTATAAGTTGTTTGTCGGTGGAAGTTTCTTTTTCGGGTTCGTAAGAGAGTGTTGTGTTCGTGACTCCATAAGGGCCTGAAAAATTGAGATGCGTATGAATCAGTTTATTGGAGTAGGAATGTTAGGGTATATGGGCGAATTAGCGCTTGTTGTTGTATTATATTGGGCTATTTTAGGGCGCCTTGTGCGGTCATGGTTAGAAATAATTTTTCCAGTACTTGAAAAATAATCAAAACGGCAACGTATTTTACTAGGTATTATGCAAGCGTTATTTTAGGTAGTGTTAGCAACACAAATGTTATTGTTTTTATTTTTTACAGATAGAATTTTACTTTTGATAGTGTTTTTTGGAGGATGGATAGTTTGGCAATTTTGACCTAAACATAGAAGAATGGAAAAATAAGAATTCGCCGTATGGGCGGGTTTTTTTTGGTGAATTTTAAGTTTTAATGAATGAATGAAAAAGGAGGACGTGCGATGGTGCGGCGTAAAGGTGTGAGTACTGATGCTGGAAGTAAGAGTGAGGTTCTGGCTAAGGTGAAGGGTTATTTTGAGGCGGGGATTAGGCATCCGGCTTATGTGCAATGGATGGAAGAAGCGGCTGAGGCGTGGCGGTTCTATGATGGTGCGCAGTGGAGTGCGAGTGAGAAAAGTGCGCTGGCAGAGAAGGGTCAGCCCGCCATTGTGATTAACAAAATTGCCAGCAAGATTGATAATATTGCCGGCGGTGAAGTGATTGGGCGGACGCGGATGATTTTGCGTTCGCGCAGTGGTGAGCAGCAGGAAGAGGCAAGCGCGCGGGCGTTGTCTGATCTTATGCTGTATGTTTCTGAGCGGAGTGGACAGGCGCTTGAAGTATCTTCTATGTTTAAGGCAGGTTTGGTTTCTGGTATTGGATGGTTAGATGTTGGTGTGGAGACTGACGAAGAAGGGCCGCGTATTTTCAGCCGTGCGGAAGATGAAACACAGGTGGTTTTTGACGCGGATGCGCAACGGGCTGATTTGAGCGATGCACGATTTGTGGCGCGTAGTCGTTGGTTGGACGGTGAAGAAATTAAAGGAATGTTTCCGCGTCAGGCCAGTGCAGTGATGCAGCAGAACTCTGGTTTTAATGATACTGTGGGCAGCTACCGTGATGCGTTATTGCAGGAGCAAGTGACGTATGCTGATACCAAGCGTAACTTAATGCGTGTGGTGGAAGTTCAGTACAAAATGAGTGAAAAGTTTTATGCGGTGCGGCGCGCTGATGGCACGCGTTTTAGCACCTTCAGTAAAGTTGTGGCCGAGGCGGAAGCGATGGGCGGCGAACTAGAGAGTAGTTACAAGCCGCGGGTTTATGTAGCGTATTATAGCGGTAATATTTTGCTGGAACATAAGGCGCTTGGGTATCAGTTTAATCGGTTCACTTTGGTGCCTTATGTGTTTAAGCGTGAGCGGTTATCTGGGGTGCCGTACGGGATGCTTCGGGCGGCGATTGATCCGCAGCGTGAATTGAATAAACGCCGTAGTAAAGCGATGCACCTACTAAACACAGCGCAGGTGATTGCGGATGTGGATGCGGTGGATGATCCGAAAATTTTGGCGCGGGAAGCTGCGCGGCCAGATGGCGTTATTTTGAAACGTCCAGGCAAGGATTTGCGGATTATTCGGAATTCAGATTTGGCGCAAAGCCAGGTTGCTGTGATGAGCGAAGCGGCGCGTGATATTCAGGACGTGTTGGGCGTGTATGATGAGGCGGTTGGTAAGACGAGTAATGCGACTTCTGGCGTGGCGATTCAGCAGCGGCAAGTGGCGGGAAGCTTGAACCAAATGTTTGCGTTTGATGCATTGCGTAAGGTGAAAAAGAGTTTGGGCGAGATGATGTTGACGTTGATTCGGCAGTATTTTACGCACGAAATGGTGATTCATATTACCGACCAATTAGGGGCAGCGCGTGTGGTGCGTTTGAATGAAATTGCGAAGGACGCAGACGGCAATGTTCTTACTGATGATACGGGCGAAACGATTAAGCTCTTGGATGTGAAGGCGGGTATTTTTGACGTGCATGTTGAGGAAGTACGTGATGCGACTTCTGGCCGTGAATTAGAGCTTCAACAGTTGGCGATGTTGCGGGATGCGGGAGTGCCTGTGCCGCCAGCGATGCTGGTTGAAGCGACGAATTTGAGGGGGAAGGATGAAATTTTGGATCAGTTACAAGAAGGATGATAAACGTTAAGTAATTAACCATATAAGATTGAAGAAATAAATAAATAAACTTTGATAGATTTAACTCATGAATGATAAGGCACAATTTTGGTTAATTGCATGTTTGCAATTAAAAGAACAATTGATTGGATTTAGTGCGGCCATTTTATTATGGAGTATTGTTTTAAGTATTCTTTATGTGTGGAAATATTTATGATGTTAGTACGTGAACAATTAAATTCAATCCAACGACAATATGTAAATGGTATTATTTGGTTCAATTTAATTGGTCTCTTCACCTTGCAATATGCATTTGTGCAAGATTTGGGTTGGTTTGCTACTTCATTGGTTTTATTTTTTATATTAATTTGTGCAGGTATAGGCTACATATTAACTATATTTGTACTGAGCTTAATATCAATAAAGAATCAGGTTATGATGCATTTCATGTGTTTGATAATATTTTGGTTATGGTATTTAGGAGGCCTGAGTATTTATATTGCAATTGGATTAGTAAGCCTAGAGTCTTA
>CALFWJ010000100.1 GCA_937928525.1 uncultured Alphaproteobacteria bacterium
AATTGGATTAGTAAGCCTAGAGTCTTAAAATAACGATGTAGAGAAATATTAAAAGAGCAGCCTTGGCTGCTTTTTTGTGGATAAAATTTAAAAGAAAGAAAGAAAAATGTTTAATTTTTTAAGTGATAAAAAACCAGAACCGCAAGGCTATTTGGCTGAGGGGAATGTGGAGAAATACTCTACGACTGGTGATAAAGTTTCGTTAGATGGGAATAAAAAAATGTCTCGTTTATATGAAAATTTGGGACGGCTTGCTGAGGCGAATGCAGGGCAAGTTGAGGGTGAAAATAGTGTTGCAGATCAGGCCATGGACGGCGTTGAAACCATTGCGGACGATATTGATTTACCCCCTGAAGTACAGGCACAAATTAAAGCAGATGAGATGGTGGTGCGCGAGGCACTGGCGCTATTCAATGTAGATTATGATGCGTTGATTGCGCTTGATTCTTCTTCTGCTTATGGGCGTGCAGTACAGATGAACCCGAATATTTTAGATGGTATTGCTGCGAGTGAACGCCCCGTTTTGGCGGCGTTAAAGGTGGCAGTGGAAATGGGCCCGTACGTGGAATTTATGAACCAGTACGGCGATAATCCAACGGCAATTAAAACCGCAATGCGTGATGAATTCATGGCGGAAATGAAGGCCGAAAAACAAGGTGAAGCAAAGCAGGCGATGGCGACAGAAACATCTGGCGCTGCGGAGAGAGTTCTTCCGTTTTCTTATGGTACACGTGCCAAAAAGGCGAATGCTGCGGCCCCGAAGGCGCCATCGCTAGCGGATGTTTTACCGCGTTAATTCAGCTATTTAAAATGAAAATAAAGATAAATAATAATTAAAGGAGTAACTATTATGGTTGCGACAATTGAAACGACACATGGTGTGTCTGCAGAGCAGTGGAGCGGTGATGTGTTTGGTGAATATTTGGGTCAGAATCCATTTTATTCATTTATGGGACAAAACTCGAATAGTATTATTCAGGTTAAAGAAGAGCTTACAAAAGCATCTGGTGATGCGATTACGGTGCAACTGCGCGCCAAGCTTACGGGTAATGGCGTGACGGGTTCTACGGCGCTGAAAGGCAACGAAGAAGATCTCATTTTTTATGATCAAAAAATTGAAGTTGATACGCTGCGTCATGCAGTAATTCTGCGCGGTGAAATGAGTGAGCAGCGCGTTGCGTTTGACCTCCGTAATCAGGCGCGTGAAGCCTTGGTTGACTGGGCAAGCGACAAGATGCGTTTGGAAATTATTACAGCGCTCACTGACACGACTTCTGGCCGTGTTCAGGGCCGTTACCTTTATGGTGCGAGCGAAGGTAATTTTAATGAAACTCATGCAACTGCCCTAGCGAATGTTGATGCGGTTGATGACCAACTGACGACTGAAATGATTAGTAAAGCCAAGCGTAAAGCTGTGCTAGATGGCGGCCGTAAGGTGCGCCCGTTTTTGATGAAATCTGGGAATAAAACGGAAGAAGTTTTTGTTCTGTTTGCACACCCGTACGCGATTCGTGACTTGCTTGAAGATCAATCGTTTAAAGATGTGAACGTGCATCTTCCCGCTAGTTTTGGTGACAGTGTACTTGTGCACGGTCAGCGTTACAAAGGCATGTGGGATGGCGTTATGATTTTTGAATGTGACGAAATGCCAGTTGAGAGCAATGTAGCACACAATGTGCTTTGTGGTGCTCAGGCCGTTGCTGTAGCGTTTGGTAAGAAGACCAACTACAAAGAAGACATTGATGACTATGGCCATGAAAATGGTTTTGCGATTGATGAAATCAGAGGTGTTGAGAAGCTGGTATTTAACGGTGTGGACCACGGTGTGGTACATGTGTTTAGTGCGGCCGTTGCTGACTAAGTTTTATTATTCAATTTGAGTGATGAAGCATAGAGTATTTGCAGAGAGAGGTATGCCTCTCTCTTGAGTTATTGTTTTTTTGGTGGCGATGATTGAAGAGAGAGGAATTATGTTGGTAGAAGAATGAGAAGATAAGTAAATTTATTTGAGTAAGTAGAGAATAGGTTAAGCGAGGATAGCAGCTGAGGGCTGTTTTTTTGTGGGGTAAATTTAATAATAAAAGGGAGTATGGAGCATGAATGTAAATGAAATTTTGGCGCGGGTGGTGAATATTTCGCACAGCGAAGACGGGCCAGACACAGGGTTGAGAGACAAAGCTTTGGGGTGGGTGAATAGTGCTTATAGTGAGCTGTTGGATGAAATTCTGCCATATATTTTGGATGATATTGCGGTGGTGGTGGATGCTACTTATGATGCGGATGGGGTGGTGAATTTACCGGCTGATTGTCGGCGTGTGGTTGAGGTTTTTGAGGCTGGTAGAGCTTTGTCTCGGTTACGGCGCACGGAGTTTGAGGCAGGCGATACAGGTTATTTGGTGACAGGAAAAACACTTATTGTGACGCCTGACGAACGTGGCGGACTTGGTGATTTACGCTTAGTGTACGTGGCAGAATTTTCAGAGTTAGAAGCAGATGGTGACATTGAAATGCTGGATGCAGCGCATCAACACGCCCTTATTTGGGGCGCTTTAGTGTGGGGCAGTACGTATGAACGGGCTTTTTCTGCGCAGGGAGATTTGAGGCTATTTCAGGCCAAGTGGGAAGACGCTAAACAGCA
Organism: uncultured Alphaproteobacteria bacterium; assembly: GCA_937928525.1. Taxonomy (GTDB): domain Bacteria; phylum Pseudomonadota; class Alphaproteobacteria; order UBA2136; family UBA6156; genus CALFWJ01. Next base: position 2,639 of record CALFWJ010000100.1, read on the forward strand.
GATTAAATTGTTCTTTGCCAGTGCTGAAACAGTGCGCGTTATGGCCCAGAGCGATATTGAATAGGAGATGAACAATGAAACGAAAAATTGAAAATGTACTGGTGCCGTTTCCGACTGGGATGCTGAGTACTGTGCGTGCACCGTTGGCGATGCCGCCGACGTATGCTCGGAGTTTGAAAAATATGTATGTTCGGGCTGATGGTAGCGGTAGTAAACGGAATGGTTTTGTGGCTGAAGGCGCGCCGTTAACAGGCGAAGACATAACGTCTTTGTTTAATTATGTAACCCGATCTGGTGTTGTGCAAACGGTGGCAGGGTGTGCATCTGGTCGTATTTCTGTACTTGAGAATGATGTGTGGCGTGAGGTGTTTTCGGGCTTAAGCAATGCGGGTATTTTACGTAGCGCATATTTTGATGACAAGCTTATATTGTGTAATGGTGTGGATGATGTTTTGATTTGGAATGGTGAAACTATGGCGCCGATTGTGCAATGGATTACGGACCCAAGTACGGGCCTAACCCGAGTTGATGATGATACTTTTACGATTGAAAGCAGTATTGAACTTTACGCTGTTGGGTCAGAAATTCAGTGTTTAGATACAGATAATAATGTGTTCTCGAGTACGGTTGCGAGCGTTAATACATCTGGCGATACGTTGATTATTAACTTGGTAGATGGGATTGTTCCGCTCGGTTTAGAGCGTGTTTCTTATGCTGCAAAACCACCAAAGTTTAGAGAAATTTATGCGGCGCATGACCGTTTATGGGGCATTGGTGATACGCCATTAAGTTCTGGATTTGGCGATAGTGATAACCGAATGCGGGTGTTTTATACGTCTGGTGTGAATAACCCTACAGCTTGGCACGATGCGGAAGGATTTCTGCAAAGTATTAACTTAACTGATAAAACAAATACGGCCGACGAGCTGTTATCTATGCGGGTGAAAGATGGGTTAACGCTCTTTTTTGGACGCGAGAATATTCAGGTTTGGGGTGGGTATGACCCGAGCGTGACGGGTGATTTTACGTGGCGGCAAACGTTGCCTGTTGGAGCCGTTCATCCAGCACTTATTGTGGATATGCCAAACGATATTGGTTTTGTCAGTAAGGCCGGTGTGCGCACATTATCGCGCGTTTTACAAACAGAAGAGTTAGCCATTGGCGACGTGGGCCGTGAGGTAGATACGCAGTTTGCAGCAGATGTAGATGCCATATTGCGTGATGAAACTTTATATCAACGTGCGGCTTCTTTTAGTGTTGTAGCGCAAGGATGGTTTGGGTTTCATTTAAATGATAAGAGCTTAATTTTTCAGATTAATGGCAGTGGTCAGGGGTGGAGTGAGTTTAATGGTTT
>CALFWJ010000101.1 GCA_937928525.1 uncultured Alphaproteobacteria bacterium
CCTCCAACTTCCCAAAATTTTTCCGGATGCGTTTCTTTTCAGTAAAAGAGAGTGCCATATGCAGGGTCCTTATTCTTCGTTGCGTTATAAAATTAAACCATTGTGTTTGATTTGTAGTGCGCCAACCACACAGGCGCCGTTGTCGTACCTACACAAAGGGCAGGGGACAACAAAAAACCACGCTCTTATAAAGGATAAGGCGCGGTAATAAACTTATATACTCGGGGGATACTGATGTTGGTTGATGAAATTTTGTGCAGTGAGGTTACTTGCCAAAGTCAACATGAGTTAAAAAATCCTTTTGTCGCCGCGGGCTGAAGCCCATGTTAATCCATCAATAACGGCAGTTTTCTGCGAAAGATTGGCCTAATCCTTCAAGTCAGACGCCTAACTAAAGTTAAGTCGTATAGGGCATATAAGCCATTCCAGCCCAAAAATCAACCCCTAAAATCATAAAACATTGTAAAAATAAAAAAGAGGGCTCGTAAGCCCTCTTTAAATAATTTTTAATCAATACCTAGATCTTTACGCCGTTGGTCAAAAAAGGCACCAATAGACATAATAGGTTCGCCCAGCTCAGGATTAAATAAAATCGCAACCGTATCTTGCTCAAAAGCCATTTCTTTAAGCTCGGCAATTGTTTTAGCCATATAAGCCGTGTCCTCAAGCCCTTGAAGATGTTTATTTTCATCTTCAGCCATAAACGCCATGAAAGACAAAGCGTTAGCCTCACCTTTCTGAATCATTAAAATATACATGCAAGAACCAATAGTTGGCGCATCACCTTTTAATATCCAATGCTCAGATAGCAAACAGAGTTCTTTAAGCACAATTTGTTTTTGCTCGGCAATCTTAAGCATTTTTTCACTACGCTGCTCAAAATGCTCACGGGCTTTGGTTGTTACAGCTTCTTGTTGGTTATAGTCAAGAAATGTCACTTGCTTGTCAGGGGCAATACCAGCATGAGTTAACAATAACGTAGATTGCACGCCAATTTTCAACACATCACTGTGTTCGGTAACAAGCTGCGGGATAATTTCAGCCTGAACATGTTCAATCTCATCTGTGACAGCTAAGCTATATTCATCAGGAGAGACAACATGGCCCTTAGCCTTAGATTTTTTATTAAAAACACCAGCTTCATTCCAAGCAAAGTCTTCCATCAGCGTAAAATGCGCAACAGCATCAGTAAGGCCAGAAATAAAGAGCTTTTTAACACCATCATTGTCAGGGCTTGCTTTATATAGATCCCGGACAGTTTGCAGCTGCTCAGCATCAAAGCCAGACATTGTGGCGGCCATACCTTCAATCTCAGACATATTTACAGGCTCAGCCGCAAGAAGTGTATTAAGGTCAATGCGTTCTTTTTTCATATCAAGAATGGCGACACCACTAGTGCTCACGCAAACAGAGTTTTCTTTTTTAAATCGCGCCAACTCAATATCAAAAGCTTCACGAAGTTCAGGGTTAAGCAAAACATTCTCACACTTTAAAACAGTGTTCATAATATCATTTGCTTGGCTTTTTAATTCTTTACCGGCCTTAGTTAGGCGGTCAGGGTGGTTTTCAGAACGTTTTTGGCGGATAGCCGCTTTAATTTCTTTTTCACTAGTCTCTTCCGTTAAACCCAAATAAGCATAACGATCAAAAATGTAGTCAATACCTTCAACAGGTGTAAACATAATAAGTTCTCCTTTAAAGAACAGGGTGTTTCAAATTTATTGGATACTTTTTACATGAATAAATCTTTAAAAACAAGAAAATTTCGATACACGAAAAAAGGCCACCCAAAGGCAGCCTTAATTCATTAAGTAGTTTCATCAAACTCAGTCAGAGCTGCATCACGTATATGCACAAACTCTTCAGGCCAAACAGCTTTGTAATCAGCATAAGATCCAGCTTGAAAACGCCTAATGCGCCTAATGCTTTGCCAAGCTGAACGTGTATCAGCACAATTTATGACCGTAAGCGTTTTATCGATTTTATCACGCAAAAAAGCATCAGTAGCATAAAAATCAAACCCATCTGACGAAATTTGGCAAATACCAAGATCCGCATTTGGTGCATCTTCAGGTGCAGGCACAAAGTCTTGCATTAAAATAAGCTCTAATGGTGGGTGATCTGTTCCATAAAAGATATAAGGCAAAATATGTGTTTTTACGCTTTCATCAACCCGATACACAAACGCAGGGTTAGTCGGCATTTTTTTAGCATTGATCATACGCTCTAAAAATCTTTGATGCCCAGCCGATAGTCTAAATGCTGCTCTAAATTCACGGGGAAATTCTTCGCACCATTCATTTAAAGGCAGCCTAATGTCAATATCTTGGCTATTTTTGTTATGACCAAGAATTATGAGGTCGCGTAAATAGCCACCAAAAACACAAATAGGCACATTATTTTCACCGAATAACTCAAAAATATTTTTTAAAATTTCTGGTACATCAGGTGTATCTAGTAGTTTAAAAGATTGCATAGCAATCTCCTTTCCATAAAAACGAGAGTAAAGATATAAGCTGAATATAGCGCATTAAATCTTGAATACAAGTCAGAAATTCTTTTTTTGTAACACATCCTCTGCTATAACCTAAACACTATGAAACAAAATACCTACCTAGACCACGCTGCCACATCGCCACTGCGCCCCGCCGCGCGCGAAGTGCTATTGTCTAACCTAGACGCCTTTGGCAACCCATCTTCAATCCACCGTCACGGCCAACACGCCCGTCACCTACTTGATGGCGCCCGCCGCGATTTGGCCGAAATTTACAGCATGCGCGGCGAACAAGTCGTCTTCACCTCTGGCGGCACCGAAGCCAACAACCTTGCCCTGCGTGGCGTCATGGCTGCAGCCTCCAAAGGCGCGCAATTCATCACCACCGCTACCGAGCACTCGTGCATAATGGCCACCGCAAAAGCTCTGCAAATCAACGGTACGCCTGTAACCTTCCTAGAAGTAAACGCGAACGGTAACCCCAATCTCACACAATTAGAAGAAGCCCTTAAACAAACCCCAACCGCACTCGTGTCTATTCACACTACAAACAACGAAACTGGCGTCATGCCCAATATCCGCGCCGTTGCAACCCTCGCGCACCAGCACGGCGCCTTCTTCCACACCGATGCCGTGCAATCCCCCCTCAACGAAGTAACCAATCCAGCAAAATCACCCCAAGAACGCCCCGACCTCATCACCATTTCAGGTCATAAGTTTGGCGGCCTAAAGGGGGCAGGAGCCTTGCTTATTCACGGCAACCCGCCCATGGAAGCGCTCATCACTGGTGGCGCACAAGAGCGTAACCGCCGTGCCGGCACGGAAGCAGTCCTACCTATCCTTACGCAAACAGAAGCACTCAAAGAATATATAAATAACAAAGAGATAGAAGAAGAACTTTATGCAAAATATGCAAAAGAAATAACAGCCTTCTGCGCCCAAAATTCAGATAAAATCCAACTTATCGCCACAGATAACCCAAACCGCGCACCACACATTTTTCAATTTCATACCCCCACCCAAGCAGGCGAAGACCTCGTTATGACGCTCGACATCAAAGGCTTCTCTCTCTCTCAAGGCAGCGCCTGCACTTCAGGCCGCACCGAACCCAGTCACGTCCTAAAAGCTATGAACTACAGCGCAGAAGCCGCTACCCAAGCTATTCGTCTCAGCCTTGGCCACACAACAGAACAAAAAGATGTCAAAGACCTCTTGAATACCCTCAAAAATACCCTATAATCCCTAAGATAACCCTGAAACATCAAAAGGAGAGATTCAATGGGTACTAACTCACATCCAATCACGTTTAGTGGCAAAAGCCTGAAAGAAGAAACTCAGATTGAAGAAAGTGAACGTGTTTGGCTTGCTCGAAACGGCTTAGATAGAAGCTGGTTAAAGAAGCATTTTCCAAACCGATAAAAATAAAGCTAATATTCATCCAACAAAAAACCCGCCATCGGCGGGTTTTTTAACGTCATAAACCTTAGCTCTTGCGGCCGTAACGTTTGTTAAATTTGTCCATACGACCTTCAGTATCCATAATACGACGCTGACCTGTGTAAGCAGGGTGAGATTTAGGGTCAATCAACAGCTTCATTTCGTCGCCTTCTTTACCCCAAGTGGAGCGGGTCTGGAATTTAGTGCCGTCAGTCATCACAATGTTAATTGTGTGGTACTCAGGGTGAATATCTTTGCGCATTTCAAATACTTAATCGTTACTTTAATCTTTTATATGCTTGGCTATAAAACCTGTTTATGCCAGCAATCAAGCGCAAAATACATATATTTACCCCTCAAAGCAAGGCTTTTTTCTAAAAAATACACATACACCGCTTGACGCCACCCTAAAATAGCCCCAAACTATGTATATGGTTCAACAAAACGCTTTCGTAACGCTGCTTCTGCCCTCAGGGCAAAATCTTTAATACCCAGCACC
>CALFWJ010000102.1 GCA_937928525.1 uncultured Alphaproteobacteria bacterium
GGGCGGCTTGGTATTGTTTGAGCATGAGATTAAACGCCTGTGTAGCCCATTTTTTGTTTAACATTAAGGAGGGTTTGGTTGGCTTTGAGGCTGGCTTTGGCGGCGCCTTTGGCGAGGATATTATCGAGTTCTGCTTTGTCAGCCATGAGGGTTTGATATTTTTCTTGGATGGGAATGATGGTGGTAAGGGCAGCATCTATGACGGCTTTTTTGACGGGGCCGTATTGCGGGCCTGCCATATCTTCTGCTGCTTGTTGTGGCGTTGTGTTTGTGAGGGTTGCGTAAATTTCGAGCAGATTAGCGAGGCCTGCTTGGTTTTGGGGATCGTAGATGACATTTTCTTTGGTGTCGGTAACTGCTTTTTTAAGCTTTTTCTCGATTGTTTTGGCATTGTCGAGAAGGAAGATAGTACCAATGCTGTCGTTTGATTTGCTCATTTTTTTAGTGGGATCTTGTAGATCTTTCACGCGAGCGGCCACTTTGGGGATAACCGCTTTGGGAACGGTGAATGTATCGCCATAGATGCCGTTAAAGCGGGTGGCGATGTCGCGCGTGAGCTCGATATGTTGGCGCTGGTCTTCGCCGACAGGGACTTCGTGCGGGTGATACAGTAAAATATCGGCCGCTTGGAGGGCTGGATAAGTGAAGAGGCCTGCGTTGATGTTTTGTTTGTGTTGTTGGGATTTATCTTTGAATTGTGTCATGCGTTCGAGTTCACCCATTTGGGTGAAACTGTTGAGGATCCAGCCTAGTTCGGTGTGGGCAGGAACGTGGCTTTGGGCGAAGAGGGTGCAAACATCTGGGTTTAATCCACTGGCGATGTACCATGCGGCGAGGGCGTAGGTGTTTTCGCGGAAGGTTTTAGGGTCTTGGCGAACTGTAATGGCGTGGTGGTCGGCCATGAAGACGTAAAAATTATGCGTGTTTTGATACTGATTAAAGGGAATAAGGGCGCCAAGAAGGTTGCCGAGGCTGGGTTGGCCACTGGCTTGAATACCTGAAAGCATGGTTTGAGTATGTGTCATGGTTTTTATAATAACGCTAAGTGGGGGCGCTTAACAATTGATTTTCTGTGGAAAATAGCTAAGATGTAGCTTGTAATTTAGACAATAATTTATTTGAGAAATTTATGCCCCTCTACCAGACCCTTAATAAGCATTTGCAAACTAGTTTGATTGAACTGCAAGAAGAAGGTGTTCTGCCTGCTGATTTAACGTTAGAAAATGTTGTGTTAGAGCAGCCAAAAGATGTGAGTCATGGTGATTTTGCGACAAATGCGGCGCTGGTATTAGCAAAAGGTGCGGGGATGAACCCACGCGCGATTGCAGAAGCTTTGTTGCCAAAGCTAACGGCGCATGAGGCGGTGGCGACGGGTGATATTGCTGGACCTGGATTTATTAATATTACGCTGGCAGATACGGCATTGGTAACAGAGTTGGATGTTTTGCAGGTTGCTGGCTATGGTGGGATTGATATTTCGGGTGGCGTTAAAGCTTTAGTTGAATATGTATCTATCAATCCGACGGGGCCGATTCATGTTGGGCATGGCCGCAATGCTGTGTTTGGCGATGCGATTGCGCGCCTATTAGAAATGGCGGGCTATGAGGTTTATAGAGAGTATTTAGTCAATGATGCGGGTGGGCAGATTCGGGTGTTGGTAAACTCGCTCATGGTACGGTATCGGAAATTGTTTGGTGAAGATATTGACGTGGCTGAAGGTGGATACCCCGGTAAATATTTGGTTGAAATTGCAGAAGATTTAAAAATACGTGATGGCGACAAATGGTTGGAGCATAAAGATGATGAAGACTTTTTGCTAAAAGAACTGCGATCTTTTGCCGTGGGCGCTTGTTTAGACCTTATTAAAACCGACCTTAAGGAGATGGATATTGAGTTTGATAACTTCTTTAGTGAGTTTGAGATGCATAAAACCGATGCGATGGAAAAAGCGATTGCAGAATTACGCGCCAAAGGATTTGTATTTGAAGGTATTCTGCCGCCGCCAAAAGGGAAAGATATGGCAGATTATGAGCCAGTTGAACTCACGCTATTTAAAGCAACTGCTTTTGGTTTGAATGAAGATCAACCTGTGTATAAGCGGAATGGCGAACCGACTTATTTTGGCCAAGATATTGCCTATCATTACGATAAACTGAAGCGCGGTTATGAAAAATTAGTGACTGTGATTGGTGCTGACCAAGCGGGGAGCTTTAAGCCACTGAGTAAAGCAATTGAGGCCCTGACTGGGCGGGATAAGCTTTATACGCCGGTCCCTTATGAAATGGTTAAAGTTTTACGGAATGGTGAGCCTGTTAGGATGTCGAAGCGGGCAGGGAACTTTATTTTACTTAAAGATGTTTTAGCTGAAGTGGGAAATGACGCGTTTAGATTTTCTATGTTATTGGCTAAGCCCACGACTATTATGAATTTTGACTTGAGTAAAGCCATTGAAAAAAGCATGGATAACCCTGTTTTTTATGTGCAATATGCGCATGCTCGCTTGGTTAACGTGCAAAATCAGATAGAAGAGCAGGGGCTTGAGTTAAAAGATATTAAACCTGATTTTAACGTATTAGAAAACGAGCAAGCACGGGCTTTGTTGACCAAGCTAACGCTTTATCCACTCATTATTCAGCGTGCTGCGCAAAGCTTAGAACCACACCGCTTGGCATTTTACGCGCAAGAAATCGCAGGACTAATTCATAGTTGGTATGGCGCTGAGAAATTTGTTGATGCTAATAATTTAGCCGCGACGCAAGCTCGATTGGTGTTGGTGAAGGCTTCTGCGCTTATTTTAAAAGATATTTTAGCTGTGTGTGGCGTTTCTGCGCCAGAGCGTATGTAGATTATTCTTGGTTGTATTTGGGTGCCTTGCCTAATACGTGAATGCGCTTTATGATAGGTGTAACAAAAATTTGGGAGAGAGAACATTATGCAACGTCCACCTCGGTTACAATGGTTAAAGTTTAGTGCCATGCTCTTGGTATTGGGTGCATTTATTAGTATTTTAATTTATGTGCTGATTGCTAAAGACGAATTAACGGCAACTGCCGTTGATGTTCCCCTGATTAAAGCTGCGGATACGCCTGTTAAACGCCGACCTGAAAACCCAGGTGGACTTGATATTCCTAACCGCGACCGTGTTGTTTTTGATTTATTAGCTACGGCTGAACAAGCGACCGCCAGCGCTGAAGCTGCGACCGCTGCGCCTGAACCTGCCATTGAATTAACGCCAGTTGAAGTTGCACCAGTGGTTAAACCTGTAGTTGAGCAAGCAATTGCGCCTGTGGTAGTAGACACACCTGCTGAAGTTGATGCCATTGCCAGCTTATTAGAAGCAACGCCAGCGGCCAAACCTGTTGCCCCTAAAATTGTTACGCCAGCTAAAATTGAGCCAGTAGAAACGCTGACTGAAAAAGTGGTGTCTGAGGCTGTTAAAGGGAGTGGTCGCTTTGGTGTTCAGCTTG
>CALFWJ010000103.1 GCA_937928525.1 uncultured Alphaproteobacteria bacterium
ATGCTCACAATGCCATTAATGCTACTGATAAAAAAGTCGGGCAGGGCGGTGATGGTGACGCCAAAGATAATTAGGATAATGCCGCTGATATTAAGCTCGCGGGTTGTAATAATGATAAAACCGATAAAGCCAACAAGGAGACCAATCATAAGGCCAAGATCACCGCGTAACACGTTTAAGGTGTCGCAGAGCAGGTTTTGTGAAATTTGTTCAGCGTTTAAATCGATAATGCTAGCCTGAACAACAGCATCTTGAGCATATCCAGCATTACTAGCAGCGATAAGTGCGAGGCAAGTAAGAGCAGGAATAATATAAGGATTGAGTTTCATTGTTTTATTATGCGGGGCAGCGCAAGAAATACAAGTGCAGTGCGTAAAAATCCGCCCCTTGTGTTGCATTGTCATCTCTGACTGCATGAGGGCGGATTTTTGTACGTGGCAGATTTTTGCGGCCTTTACCTTTTTTAGCAAGCACTGTTTGTGGTGCATTGTGGGGTGAGCGCAAAGATTTTGCAATTGGATCGCGGTGTGTAATTTTTTTCTTTTTCTTGTGTTTAGACATGAGGTTTTCCTTGGTAAGAGTGCAGGTGTTGCGATTATTTCTTGATAAATTTAAAGTTAAAATACCTTATTTGTCAACGTATTACGCTTGTTATGTATGCTTTTTGTAACAGCATGTCAGTTAAAATGTACAAAAAACAGGCGTGTGCTTGCATAAGAAGGTGGAGAGAAGTATTATGATTACATTATTACAGCCAACTTATGGCGCAACATTGCCACGGTTACCAGAGAGTGACCCTAATGTTCGCGTGCTAGAAAAACGGGTTAAAAACCGTCATGCTGGCATTGGCAACGTAACAGGTGGAGCGACGGTTTCTCCTGATGCACTGGTAGAAAGTGCATTAGCAGCAGATGCAACATATGGGCTATTAACGGCCCAAATGACAATGGCTGCTGCACAATACGAACAAACGGCTAATTTTTTGATTGAGACGTTTGTGGAGCGAGTGAACCCTTCACATAATAATGAAGGCAATCTTGTTGAGAGAGAAGAACAACAACCAACGGACATAATGTCATGACTATCACAGATGCAAGAAGCACCTTAACAGATGCCCTTAACCGCCAATCGGAGCGTGTAAACGATAACGCACAGCGTATCGCCCGAGTTGGAACAGAAGCAACCGAACGTGCTGCACCACCCCGTAGTTCAGATAACGTTCAAATTTCAGCTGAAGCCCGTGCCGCCCAAGGCGTAGAGCGGACTGAAGCACCAGAAGTGCGTACTGAACGTTTAGTTCAGGCCTCTGCTGCCTCAGATGTACAAGTCGCTGAAGAAAATATTGCTGCCGTGCTGGTAGACAATATTCAAGCCGAAGCCGCGTTTAGAGCTGCCGCAGAGACACTGCGCACTGTAAACGAACTTGAAGGCTCGCTGCTTGAACGGTTAGAGAACCGCCAAGTGTAAGTATAAAGCTTGTTTAAAAGGCGCCTGAGGGCGTCTTTTTGTTTTGGAGAAAAGGTGTGCTGTGTAATTTAAGCACGATTGCGCTACTTCTTTTGGTAATAGTAAATAGTTTGATCGTAAGATTATGATGTTGAGTTAGAAAAACAATGTGAATATTACACTCTTCAGGTCATGTACACAAAGAGGTGGCCAGTGTATTGGTGATCAAAATTAGAGAAAAGAAAAGCACCTCCTTGAGGTGCTTTTGGTTATGAGTATTTATCTACCTCCGTGGTGTGTCTCTACGTCATTATCACAACCATCTCTGCCGCAACTTGGTGTAGGCGTAGGCGGTGGTGGTGGCGGTGGTGGCGGTGGTGGTGCAGCGTAGCTTCCTGAGCCTGAGTCTCCTGTAAAGGCAATCCAACCAATTTGCATGCCTTTGTATTCTCTCTCAAAATAATCATAGCCTCCGCCACCAATTCTGAGCGTAAACCCGGTTTTAGAAATATTGATTGCATAGGCCGTAGGAGCAAAAGTATCTTTTCTTGCTGGGCCATACATAGATGTTTGCTGAATACTGGTCATTACCTTAGGGATTTCTTCGAAAGGAGTATCAAAAATAATTTTTTCTTCTCCTTGGTAACCACGATAGGCGTGATTACCATCGCTAGCAAAGTGAATGCCGTGTTTTAAAACAATAGAATTATTTCCTGAACAGGCATTGTCAACTGTAGAGAAAAATTGTTGGTTATCGTTGCAGGTTTCAATATCTGCAAGGCGCTCATTGGTTTTCTCGAGTGCAATATTAAGTTTCTCAATCTGAACTTGTAACGGGCCAGTAATATTAGTATCGCGGCCGCGGCTGGCGGTCACCTCAATGGCGTTAATACCGAAGGTGATTAAGCAAAGAGCTGTAGTACAAAATATATTTTTATTAAATTTCATAGTCTACCCTTTTTCTAGTATAGAGATTTTTTGTGAACGGCGTGCTTAGGTTAACTCTAAGTGCAGTGTACACATTTTTATGTATTGTTAAGATAATTATAGCTGACTAATAGCGGATGCACAAAAAAGAAGCCATATAGGCTTCTTTATGTATCTCTTCTAAAGAGAGGGGTGTTACTGAGCAGCAACGGCCTCTGGTTTAGCTTCTGGTGCGGCAGGTTTGGCAGCAGCAGCGGCATCTTCTTTAGCAACAGCTTGGGCTTTAGGTGAAAGCGTCACTTTAGCCGCGGCGGGTTTGTTGGCTTTAATTGATGGGGCAGATGATGCACCACGGCCAGCGCCAGCGCTTTGGGCTTGCAAGGCAATACCAGAAAGAACGGCATCTGACACCAAACGGCTGTAAAGACCAAGGGCGCGGGTAGAATCGTCGTTGCCAGGAATTGGGTAAGCGATACCAGCGTCAGATGAGTTGCTATCGATAATACCAATGACGGGAATACCAAGGCAGTTCGCTTCGTTTACAGCAATAGCTTCTTTTTTAACGTCTAGAACAACAACGATGTCAGGCAGGCCGTTCATGTCTTTAATACCACCAAGAGCTAGGTTGAGCTTGTCGTACTCACGCGTGAGCATAAGACGCTCTTTTTTGTTGAGGTGGCTTAATGGGTCTTTAATGTCGGTGAACGTTGCAGGGGCTTCTTCAGTGGCAGCAGCTTTGCGTTTTTCCATTTCGGCATGAGCTTCACGTGACGCATTAAAGTCTGCTTCTAACTTTTTGAGGCGACGAATAGAATTACCAATTGTTTTCCAGTTTGTCAGCGTGCCACCTAACCAACGGTGGGTCATGTGGTACATACCGCAACGCTCTGCGTATTCACGGATAGGAGCTTGAGCTTGCTTTTTAGTACCAACAAACAATACGCGGCCACCACGGGCTACGGCTTGTTCTACGGCAGCAAGGGCGCTGTACATCATGGGGACAGTTTGCGTAAGGTCAATAATGTGAACACCATTACGTTGACCAAAGATGTAGTTTTGAATTTGAGGGTTCCAGCGGAAGGTGCGGTGACCGAAGTGAACACCAGCTTCTAATAGTTCAGACATTGTAAATTTAGGCAGGGCCATAAGTTTAGCTTTCATT
>CALFWJ010000104.1 GCA_937928525.1 uncultured Alphaproteobacteria bacterium
ACAGTTCATATTTGCCTACAATCTGTTGTATTTTGGTTTTTGGGTGAATATGTTTTAAATCAAAGGTTTAAATTTAAAGAACTTGGCCTTCAAGGGGTGTTTTGGCCACAAACGAGAGCGCAGTATTGCGTTTTTGCGCGCAGTAGCCATTTAGGCGGACAAAGGCGTAGGGGTGGCGGGCTGAACAGGCGTCTAACTGGGCCGAAATAGCTTCGGGGGCTAAAGGTTTGGCTTGGCCTGCGGCGTCTAATCTAATTGCAGCATCTAGGGGCCATGGTTGCCAATAAAAATCATTGTTGTTGGGGTTTTCGGCAAATTCAATGCTGGGAATAAAGCCTTCTGTCAGCACATACCCTACTTGCGCCAAAATTTGTGCGTGGGAGAGCGGAGGGAGCGTTGCAAAGGTTTCGAATCGTTGAGCCATGGCGCTATCATGCCGTGCGGGGGCGGCGCTGTCAACGCTCAAATGGTGGGCAGTTGTATAATATGAAGGCTTGAGTTATGGAGGTGCGCATGTGTATATTTGTCGCATGTTAACCCGTCTATTCATCCGTCATATTGGTTTATTGAAAAATGCTGAAATTTTACCCACTGCAGGCTTAACTGCCGTAACCGGTGAAACAGGAGCGGGAAAAAGCATGTTGATGGATGCGTTAAGTTTGACCCTTGGTGAACGGGCAGACGCTAGCCTTATCCGTCAAGATGAAACCAGCGCACAGGCTGAGGCTACGTTTGAAATTTTGCCAGATTCTCCCCTTATACAGCACCTTGATGAGGCTGGTATTTTGTTAGAAGAAGGTGAGCTGACCTTACGGCGTATGCTGGTGAGTGAGGGCAGCAACAAAGCCTTTGCCAATGGCGCCCGCGTAACAACTGCGCAACTTAAACAATTGGGGGAGCGGCTGGCGGATATTCATGGTCAGCATGAGCATCAGATGCTGCTCAATAGCAATCGCCACAGCGAAATGCTTGACCGTTTTGGCGATTTAAAAACCGAGCGTGGCAAAGTGCGTGCTGCTTTCCGTGCCTATAAAGCGGCCGAACTTGCCCTAACTACGGCGCAAAACCGTATTGAAAACCAAGCCGCAGAAGAGGCGCACCTTAAAACATGGCTGGATGAGCTAGATGCCTTAAATTATAACGCCGGCGAAGAAGAAAATTTGATGGCAGAGCGCCTTCGCCTGATGAGCACCGAGCAGGTAGGTCACGCGCTGGCTGCAGCTATGCAGGCTTTTATGCCTGAAGATGTATCGGTGCCAAATTTAATAGATGGTTTAGCGCAGGCTGAACGCGCCATTCAGGCTGTGGCCGATAAAGGCGGCGAGGGGCTTGCAACACTGGCAGATCGGTTGGCCAATTTGTACAACGAGGCGCAAGATATTACGGGCGATTTAACGCACCAAGCCGAACGCAATACACCAGACCCGCAGTTGCTTGAACAAGTAGATAACCGGTTGAACGCCCTGCGTGATATTGCCCGTAAACATAAGGTAGAAGTAGGGGCGCTGCCAGATGTTCTGGATAAATTAACAGGGCAATACAACAGCCTAAATGACTTACAAGAAAATTTAACCGCATTAGAAGACGCGTACGTTAAAACTCGTGCCGCGTTTGAAAAAGCTTGCAAGACCCTTACGACCAAACGGCAAACAGTGGCCGAAAGCTTGGGTGACGCAATTGAAAAAGTATTGAAGACATTGCATATGCAAAATGCACTCTTTCGCGCTAAATTAGATGAGCTTCCGTCCGAAAATTGGGGCCCAAATGGTGCTGAGAAAGTAGTTTTTCATGTGTCTACTAACCCAGGTCAGCCCTTGCAACCCTTAACTAAAATTGCCAGTGGTGGGGAGGTAAGCCGCCTTATGTTGGCGCTCAAGGTTGTTTTCTATAAAAATATGCCACCGATGACATTGGTATTTGATGAGATTGATACCGGCCTTGGCGGCGCCGTAGCTGATGCGGTGGGGGATGCGCTACATGCCCTCAGTCGCAATCATCAAGTGTTTGCCATTACGCACCAACCGCAAGTGGCAGCAAAAGGCGATGCACATCTTAAAATTGATAAACTCAGTGGGGCTAAGAGTGCCCAAACAACCCTCACGATGCTAGATGACACTCAACGTCAGCAAGAATTAGCCCGCATGTTAAGCGGTAAAGAAATAACGCCCGAGGCTACGGCAGCAGCAGGGCAGCTTTTGCGCGTTGTTAAATAAATTTTTAGCACTCTTGAAAAGGTGTGTTTGCTAGCCTATATATTAAGAGGAATTACTCCACTACTTAATCTTAATCTTTTTAACCATGAACGGAGATTTGTCATGGAAATTTACTACATTGTGACGCTAAACGGCCAACAGGTAATGGTAACAACAAATGAAAGCATTGCTGCAATTATTGCAGGGATGTCGTCTCAAGCGTTTTATGAGCCTGCAACATCTGCTGAAACTCAGCTTATTATGTTGGTTAAAGACGGTATTGTGTCATCTGTTGAGCACATTAAAGAACCTAAATTGCAGAAACCAGTGCAAGAAACACTGGATATTTGGTCAAAGCTTGGCCTTACGGCTGCTGGTTGGTTTGAATTGTCAGAAGAAAATCGTCAAGATTTATCTCAAAATGCGGTTCAAATCGCTGTTGCTCTGGCAAAAAGTGGTTATGCTTTAACAGATTGGTTCACAATTCCTACAAAAGAGCGTTCTGTTTTGCTTAAGCACTTGCAGAGCGAAAAGCCTGCGCCTCTGCAAAGCGTGCCAGAAGAAGTTCCGGCAGAAGCTCTTGCTGAATTGCAATCAATTGTTGATGGTCCTGCTGATACGCTTCAAGCGGATGCAGCAAATGCAGTAGAAGCTGAGCTCGGATTATCACAACATGAAGTTGTGACAGTTGAGTCTGGTACTATTAAGCCTAAAAGTCCTGCTGAAAGCATGGCCAGCGTTGTGAACCCTGATGGTAAACTTTCTAAGCCATCGCATCCGGTTGAAACAATATCTGCTGCGGCAGAATAAAAAAGAACTGGTTGTAAAAACACCAGTAAAAAGCCTCCACCATTGCGGTGGGGGCTTTTTGCATGTATAAATATTTTATGAATAGCCTCTTCTCGGATGATGACTTTAAGCACGCTGAAGCCCAGCAAGAAATGAAGGTTTTGGCTGAGCAAATAATGTACCATAATCATAAATATCATACCGAAGACGCACCAGAAATTAGTGATGCTGAGTACGACGTATTATTTCATAAACTACGTAAACTAGAAGAAGAATATCCAGAATTTGCAGATAAAAACTCACCCACGCAGCAAGTGGGAAGTACGCCCAAAACAGAAGAGGCAGCGGCAGAAAAATTCTCACCCGTCGCGCATCGCTCACGCATGTTGTCGCTTGGAAACTTATTCAGTGAAGAAGATTTAGAAGATTTTGCGCAATCTATACAGAAGTACCTTAAAGTATCTGATATGCCAGAGTTTATTATTCAACCTAAAATTGATGGCGTGTCGTTATCGCTGCGTTATGAACACGGAAAGCTGGTGCAGGCAACTACACGCGGTGATGGTCAAACGGGCGAAGATGTGACTGAAAATGCAAAGACCATTTGTAATATTAGAGATGAACTAGTGGGGGAGAATATTCCTGCCAGTATGGATATACGCGGTGAGGTGTATATTGCCAACGCGGACTTTGAAAAACTAAATCAAGCACAAGCAGCAGCAGATAAAAAAATGTTTGCTAACCCGCGTAATGCCGCAGCAGGAAGCTTGCGACAACTAGATGCTAATATTACCGCCAAGCGCCCGCTCAAATTTTTTGCTTACGCTTTTGGCTATATGAGCGATATAGATGCATTTCAAACGCACAAACAAGAGTTAGATGCCCTTAAACGTTGGGGATTAACGCCGGTTGATTACACGGCAGGGCATGCTGATGTCGCTAGTATTTATACGGCTTATCAAAAACTACTCACCAATCGTCATCAACTTGGCTATGACATTGATGGTGTAGTGTATAAAGTAGATGATTTGGCCACCCGAAAGCGTCTTGGTGAAGTTGCCCGTGCGCCCCGTTGGGCCATTGCGCATAAATTCCCTGCCGAGCAAGCTACAACCGTGCTGAACGATATTCAATACCAAGTTGGCCGTACAGGTAATATTACGCCCGTGGCAGAACTAGAGCCTGTGTTTGTGGGCGGTGTGACGGTTAGTAATGCGACGCTTCATAACGAGGATTACATTAAAGGCCGCGATATTCGCGTGGGTGATACAGTTTTTGTTGAGCGTGCGGGAGATGTTATCCCCAAGGTAACCAGCGTTGTGCTAGCAAAACGCCCAGACAATAGTATTGCCAGCGTATTTCCTACGGTGTGCCCAGCTTGTCAAACACCACTTATACGGCCAGAAGGTGAGGCGGCACATAAATGCCCTAACAGTTTAGGCTGCCCAGCGCAAAAAGAAGCACGGTTTAACCATTTTGTCAGTAAAGCAGGGCTGGATATTGACGGTCTTGGTGAAAAACAGGTGCAAACTTTTATTAAAGAAGGCTGGTTAACCACGCTGGCCGACGTGTTTATACTCCCCAATCATGCCGATGCCATTAAAGCGCTAGAAGGGTTTGGCGATAAATCGATGCAACAGCTTCAAGTCAGTATTGAAGCAGCTAGAACACCAAAATTGCATGTATTTTTAGCGGCGTTGGGTATTCCCTTGGTTGGTAAACAGGTGGCAGAATTGCTGGCCAGCCGCTTTTTAACGCTAGAAGGCATTGCCACAGCAGACGAAGAGAGTATAGGCGCCATCGATGGCATCGGCCCTCATATTGCGGCTAGCGTGACGGCATTTTTTAGTACCGATGCCAGCCAACAATTGCTGGCGGATTTTACGGCACACGGCGTTATCCCCCAAAACTTCACCAATACCGCCCGCACAGATACGCCTTTTAGCGGCAAAACTGTTGTGGTAACCGGTACCCTAGAAAACATGGCACGGGATGAAGCAAAAGAGCGTTTAAAGCAAGCTGGCGCTAAAATAAGCAGCAGTGTGTCGGCCAGAACAGATATTTTAATTGCTGGCGATAAAGCCGGAAGCAAATTGAAAAAAGCCACTGAACTTGGTGTGCAAATTATGCATGAAGAAGAGTTTTTACAAAGTTTATAATTAAGTTATACTACCCCTCACAAAATAATAAGAAATAACCCCATTATGGTCACCGATACCCAAAACTTCCGTACTGAAACCGACACAATGGGCGACGTTGATG
>CALFWJ010000105.1 GCA_937928525.1 uncultured Alphaproteobacteria bacterium
GAAACAACAACTGGTGGTAACGCGCTTAAGTTTTATAGCTCGGTCCGCCTCGATATCCGTCGGACAGGTGCCATTAAAGATAAAGATGAAGTGGTGGGTAACAGCACCAAAGTTAAAGTGGTTAAAAATAAAGTTGCGCCACCTTTCCGTGAAGTACACTTCGATATTATGTACGGCCAAGGTATTAGCAAAACAGGTGAAATTATTGATATGGGCGTTGCAAAAGGCTTTGTTGAAAAAGCTGGTGCATGGTTTAGCTGTAATGGTGTGCGCATTGGTCAAGGCCGTGAAAATGCTAAGCAATATTTAGCAGATAACCCAGATATGATGAATGAGCTTGAAATGAAAATTCGTGGCCAAGAAATCCCACAAGAACTCGACCCCAAAGCAAAAGAGCCTAAAGCTAAAAAAACAGCTAAAACGGAAGAAGCTGCGGCTTAATGGTAAAAGTGGTGTTAAACGATAAATGCCCAGACATTGTCTGGGCATTTTTTATTGATGAGTATGGTTACACTGTTAAAGTATTTAACTCGCTAACTGCATCATTATATTCTTCTATTTCATTATCAAGCTCAATCAAAAGCCGCTTTACGGTTTTTGAGTTTTTGTGACCTTTTTCACAAAGACTACCAATAATGTTAACGAAATAATCAATGCTAACATCAGCCTTAGCAATACGCACTAAGATTTCTTTAATTGTGTTATTCATAGTTAAGTTCACCCCTACGTCCTAAGGTGCCTTCTCATATCGGAGCGCTCATCCGAATGTATAAAAGTAAGTTCAAGGTATATAGTTATATATGATGCCTACATTGTTATTTTTCAAGTATTTTTATAATCTTTCTTTGATTAAAAGCACTATTCAGTTAAACTTAAAGCATGACAAAAGCACCAAAATCTCAAACTCACCACGGCATTACTCTAACCGACGAATTTGCATGGCTCCGCGCCGATAACTGGCAAGAAGTTCTGCAAGACCCGAGTAAGCTCCCGGATGATATTCGCACGCACCTAGAAGCCGAAAATAAAGCCACGGAAGAATATTTAGCGCCAACCAAAGAATTACGGGAAGAACTTTACACCGAACTTAAATCACGCTTAAAAGATGATGACGCTGGCGTGCCCTTTCAATACGGCGAGTTTGACTATAGTTGGCGGTTTGAAAAAGGCGCAAACTACCGCACGTGGTACCGTAAAAAAGAAGACAGTAGCGAAGAAATTTTACTAAACGAAACTGAATTAGCTGAGAATGAAAAATATTTTCAGTTAGGCGCTTATGAAATTAGCCCAAACCATAATTTTTTAGCTTACACAGCAGATACACAAGGCAGTGAATTTTACACACTTTACATTAAAGACCTAACAACAGGTGAAACAAAGGAAATAGCCCAAAAATTAAGTAGTGAAGTTGTTTGGGCAAACGATAATGATACGTTATTTATACTCAGACTTACCGATAACCACCAGCCAGATCAAGTGGCTCGCATAAGTTACAATAGCGGTGAAGAAACAAAAGTATTTGTTGAAAAAGATAAAACGCTGTTTGTGCATGTAAGCAAAACAGAAGATGGTGAATATATCTGTATTAGTAGCCATGACCACAGCTTTAGTGAAGTTTCGGTTATTCCAGCGGCAGCACCAACCAGTTTTCCACAACTTATTATGCCACGTAAGGCAGATATTCAATATAGTGTAAGTCATTGGGAGGGGCAATTTTATGTTTTAACCAATCAACAAGCCGAAGATTTTCAAATTATTAGTGCGTTAGCACAAAGTGTTTTTGCAGGTACACCAGATTGGAAAATTTTGGTTGGACACACATCAGGCCATCTTATTGAAAGTATGATTCTGCAAAATGGCTATCTGATTATGGAAATGCGTCATAACGCTTTGCCACAAGTCAAAATGTTAAATTTGGAAAGTATGGCCCTAGAACGCCTAGAGTTTGATAGCCCTGCTTACAGCATAAGTGTGATTCCACAAAAGCAATCGAACCACAATTATATGCGTATGATTTATTCCACGCCTATTCAGCCACCGCAGGTTTGGGAGTCAGAACTTGGTGGTAAAAACCGAATTCTTTTAAAAGAAACTAAAATTCCATGTGGATTTCATTCAGCAGATTATAAAGTCAAGCGTGATTATGTAACGGCAGAAGATGGCGTAAAAATTCCGCTTACGCGCTGGTATCATAAAGATACAAACCCAAGCGCAGCACCTGTTTTACAATATGGTTATGGGGCTTATGGCATAAGCATGGATGCGGCTTACCGTCACAGCGCTTTTAGCTTAGTTGATCGTGGCTTTGTTTACGCGATTGCTCATGTTCGTGGCGGTAAAGACTGTGGTTATAACTGGTATAAATCAGGGAAAATGGAGAATAAAAAGAACACCTTTACCGACTTTTTAGCCGTTACTGATTTTCTGCAACAAGAAACTGGTAACCAATCTTCACGCTACATTTGTGCCCATGGCGGTAGTGCTGGTGGTATGCTTATGGGTGCTGTAGCTAACGCAGTTACGCCAGATAAAATAACATCTATTGTGGCACAAGTTCCATTTGTAGACGTACTTAACACTATTTTAGATGACACGCTTCCGCTTACACCGCCAGAGTGGCGTGAGTGGGGGAACCCCATTGAAGAAAAAGGCGCCTTTGACTATATTCAGAGCTATTCTCCTTATGATAATTTAATCAAAAAAGACTATCCTGCCATTTACGCTTTGGGAGGTTTGACCGATCCGCGCGTGACATACTGGGAGCCGGCTAAATGGGTAGCCAAATTGCGCAGCTATAAAACAAATCCAGAGGTGCCACTTCTGCTTGACATTGATATGACCAGCGGGCATGGTGGCGCAAGTGGACGTTATGAATACTTGAAAGAAATTGCTAAAATTCAAGCATTTGTACTAACACAAGCCACTGAATATAAAATAAAAAATGGAGAATAAAACAATGGCTGAAATTTTGATGTACACCAAAACTGTGTGCCCATATTGCGTAAAAGCAAAGCAACTTTTCTCTATTTTGGGGCAGGAAGTGACAGAAGTTAATCTAACAGATTATGCAGGCCGCATTGATGAAATGCTAGAGCGAGCGCCGGGTGCGCGGACTGTGCCACAAATTTTTATTGGCGAACAACACATTGGTGGTTGTGATGAGCTTTATGCCTTACATGAAAAAGGTGAATTAGCACCACTGTTGAAATAGATTTTTAATCTTAAAAAAGCGCCATTTTGGCGCTTTTTTGTGAGGTGTTTTTTTATTAATTAACCGATTAAGATTTTGTTATCATTGATAAATTTATAGGGAGGGATGTCTAGGTTGGTTGCAGCTGGGCCACGAGTGAGGCGACCTGAATTATCGAACTGAGAGCCGTGGCAGGGGCAGCGCCAGCCTTTAGTTTTGCTATCGCCAAGTGGGACGCAACCGAGGTGCGTGCAGACACCCATGACAACAAGCCACGCATCTTTTTGAACTCTATCTTCGTCTTTGGCAGGCTGAATGAGGTTGCTGGCAGTGTTATTTTTGCGGGCGAGGGTGACATCGGCGGCGGTGCGGTGTGAAATAAACACAGGTTTACCTTGCCAGAGAACTG
>CALFWJ010000106.1 GCA_937928525.1 uncultured Alphaproteobacteria bacterium
CGCTTATAAACAGGCAGAAAAAGCTTGATTTAAACCCCAATAAGGCCCCTCAAACCGATTGCCGCAAAAATAGCCACTTTTACCAGCCTGTGTGGCAGAAATGTTAAGTCGAAAGGTTCGTTAGCGGCTAACAAATTGAAATGTATGACATTTCAAAAGTCACACTGTGATATTCCGCCCGCAGTGCCCAAACCAGAGGCACACACTATTTTGCTTTAGCGCCATAATGCACCTATGTTATGGTAAGTTCAGTTTAACAAGGGGAAGGGGTATTACGCGCGCATGCACACTCAGCTGCACACCATTTTACAAGATTTAGCCCTTGCAGGCATCACCGACGTCACGACCGAAAACCCATTCGACTGGTCAACCTCTCTTACACCAGCCCGAGCTGCCCCACGCCCAATTGTAGCACCTACATCCGCACCTCAACCTGTGCCTGCGCAACCTTTGCCTAAACCTCAGGCGGCGCCTGCGCCAGTACCTACAAAGTTAGATCCTAAACAGTACCTGCGCACGCATGGGGCTACAGGCGCACCCCTTACTATTGTTACGGCCAGCCTTAAACACCAAACTGAAGGCCTGCCCTTTAACCTTGAAGAAAAAACATTACTTACCAACATTCTCCGCGCGCTTAATCTAAGCATAGAAGACATTAATCTTGCCACCGTCACCGCAACAACAGACGAAGATGAACCTCTAGCCACACAGCAAATCCAAAGTTTGCACGCAGCAGCAATCCAGCAACTCACAGACCTTGAGCCGCAAAAAATACTTACCCTTGGCCAATTGGCCAGCAGCGTCTTTATTGTGGGCGGCCATACACCACTGGCCGCATTGCGCACCAAACAGCCCCAGCCACAAAAAATGAAAAATACGCCCACCGTCACCACCTACCACCCACGCCACTTGTTAAAAACGCCGCTGTTAAAGCAGCGTACCTGGCAAGATATCCAACCTCTCCTTCCCCATAATAATAAAAAAGAAGCCTAACCCAAACCCCATGCCTCAACTCTTTAACCTCTTCCTTATCCTTATTGCATTGTGCTGCGCCAGCATTCAGCCCGCCCAAGCGGTAACGCCTAACGTGCTCTCCACGTCCGACATCACCGCCTACAAAAAACTCTTCGCCTACCAACGCGCGTTAAAAACGGAAGACGTAAGCGCACTTAAACCCAGTGTTAAAAACCCACTGCTTCTTGGTCACCTAGATGCCGAGCTTCTGCTCCATCCTAACACCAAATCTAGCTATGAAAATTTGAGCGCATGGCTTCAAAACTATGCTGACCACCCGCAAGAGCGCATCATTACCAGCCTCGCTAAAAAACGCTCTCCCGACGCTTTAATGACCGCCCTAATAAAAGAGAGCACACGCTCGCTCAGCGCCGCAAAATACAGTGACCCCGACGTTAAAAAGCTCCCCAAAGGCAAAACAAAACCCATTATAAAAGACCCTAAAACTAAAAAAGAAATTCTCACAAATATTAAACGCTATATTAAAAAGCGTGAATATCTTGCGGCCTATAAACTGCTACAACAGCGCTACACGCGTAAGCTCTTGGGCGACACATTATGGGCTCAGCACGCCACCAGCCTTGGTCGTTATCTGCTTAATCAGGGGCACTTCGTTCAGGCCGAAAACCTTGGTCTCATTGCTGCTGCACACAAATCGAAGCATCAGCTTGCCGCTCTGTGGCAGTCAGGTTTTGCGTCTTATCGCCTGAATAACCGAGACAAAGCGCAATCCACCCTACGCCAATTGGTTAACATCGCCGACCCTAGCACCAGCCACTACGCCCGCGCGGCCTTCTGGCTTGGCCGCATCAACCAAGAGGGCGGCAACACCAAAACAGCTCTGTATTACTACGAGCTTGCCGCAAAAAACCAAATCGATTTCTATGGCCAACTTGCCCTTGCCAATCTGCCAGAAAAACCGCGCACAACCCTCTGGCACCCCAAAGCGAACCCGCAAGATGTTAAAATTTTCATGAGCCAGCCCGCCGCCAAACGGGTGGTAGCACTTAGCCAAATTGGCGAATACGCCCTTGCGCAAAAAGAGCTGAAAAAACTTCGCAAAAATCTGCCTTATAAAATGGATGAAACCCTGCTCGCCATCGCGCTAGAGCGGAATTTACCCAATGCCGCTTTCACTTTTGGCTACAACCTTAAGCAGCGCGGCAAACTCAGCGTGCCGGGGCTGTACCCCATTCCCGCCGAATGGAGCAAGGGCGATTTGCACGGCACCGACCCCGCCCTGATGTACGCGGTTATGCGACAAGAAAGCGCGTTTGACCCTACAATTGTCAGCCGAGCAGGTGCCCGCGGCCTCATGCAAATTATGCCCGCTACCAGTCGTTATATTTTAGGTAAAATGGAAAAACCAGAAATCTCTACCCACCGCCTTAACCGCCCACACGTCAGCATGGATTTAGGTGGCTGGTACATCAATTACCTTAAAGGCAGCCTAGATGATAATTTACTTCACGTTTTAGCCGCCTATAACGGCGGTATTGGTAACGTGCGCAAGTGGCAAAAACGCCCCTACTTAAAAGATGCAGACGCCCTCACATTCATCGAAAGCATCCCCTTCAACGAAACTCGTAAATACACCAAAAAAGTGTTTGCCAACTACTGGATTTATCAACAGCAA
>CALFWJ010000107.1 GCA_937928525.1 uncultured Alphaproteobacteria bacterium
TGGCATTGCCACGGGTAAAATTCAGCTAGAAGCCGCCGTAGCCGTACCAGCCGTGCGCCGCGTGTGGGATGAAGTATTGGCGACATATCCCAAAATTGAACGCTTCCGCCAAGTTAAAGAGCTGGTGCGGCGCTTGATTGACAAACAAGTACGCGATGCTTTGGCGGCAACGCGGAGTAATTTAACGCTTATGAAGCCCCAAAGCGTGGAAGACGTGCGTAATGCAGGCAAACAGATTGTAAGTTTTTCTGATAAGGGCGGAGCGGAAAGCGATGAATTGAAGGCGTTTCTGTTTGAGCATATGTATCGTCACTATGAGGTCAACCGGCAGGCGTTTAAGGCGCACAAGATTTTAAATGAGTTGTTTGATGCATTTATGAAGCATAAGCGTTTGCTACCACCTTATGCGCAGGCACGTTTGGCTATTGCTGTGGCCGATAAAACGGGCGCTGAGTTAGAACAGAAGAAAGCGCGGATTGTGTGTGATTATCTTGCGAGTTTGACCGATCGCAGCGCCGTGCGCGAGTATGCGCGGTTATTCGGCGAGATACATTGGAGTTAGGCAAGCGTATGACACCTACTCAATGGCTCAGTAAAATGAAAGAGATTTGGCTCAAACAGAAGCCTGATTTAATTCTTGATTTACTTGATGATTCTTTAAAATATTATGAGGACCCAACCCAGCCGCCATTTACAAAAAAATTAGAAGTTGTTAAGGCTTGGCAAGAGATTAAAACGCAAAATATCGAATACATTAATATAGAAATATTGCATGAAGATTGTAATGTCGCAATGGCGTTATGGAAGTTTAAAGAATACAACAAAGTAGAGCATGTTGGCGCCTATTTTTTAAAATTAAATGAATCTGGGAAATGCATTCTTTTTCGTCAATGGTGGAATAGTTAGTTTTTCATTAAAGTCGCTAAAGTAATCCCCGTTGCCACGCTGACATTGAGGCTTTCAACTGTGCCGACCATGTTAATTTTGACCAATTCATCGCAGTTTTCACGCACCATACGGCGTAAACCTTCGCCTTCGCTACCCATAACAACGCATATTTTTGCGGGGAGTTTGTTAGCGGCAAATTCTGGTAATGTTTGAGTGGCTTCACCTGCAAGGCCAACGCACCAGAAGTCATTCTGTTGGAGTTGCTTAAGGGTTTGATTGAGGTTGCCCACATCGATGACGGGAACGGTTTCTAGCGCGCCACAAGCGGTTTTGGCGACAATATCGGTGAGGGGGGCGCTATTGTGTGCGGGGATGAGTACGGCGCCAAAACCAAAGGCGTCTGCGCTGCGGAGGATGGCGCCAAGGTTATGGGGGTCTGTGATTTGATCAAGCATGAGCAAGCGCGGGTGATTCAGCACATCAGTGATAGGCGTGACGGGCAGGGGGCTGCACTCTAGTGCAATGCTTTGGTGGTTTTGGGTGGGGAAGGTGCTGTCAAACCATGCTTTATCTTGCATGATGACATTAAGTTTTGGGTTTTTTGCAGCAATTTTTTGGAGTTCACTGTCTTCTTTTGCCAGCCAAAGGTTGGTTAATTTACGTTTACCACTGGTGAGAGCAGCGATGACCGCGTGGCGGCCGAATAGAGTGTTTTTATCTGAGTTATCGCGAAGTTTATTATAGACAGGGGTTGGTCTGCCTGATTTTTGGGCGCGATTAACGCCTTTTTGGCGATTTTTATTGAATTGGGGCTTTTTGGGCGTTGACATTTTTTCTCCATGGGGCTAATTTCTCGTTTGTTAGACCACATTTACACAGATATTGCAAAATATTTAGGTAAATGAAAACTCTCTGGGGGAGTGTCCGAGTGGTTAAAGGAGGCAGACTGTAAATCTGTTAGCTATGCTTACGTTGGTTCGAATCCATCCTCCCCCACCATTTTCTAATTTAAATTAAAGACCTAAAATGCGCTCAATTTTATATTTTCTACTAAAGGTACCTGTGCTGGGTAAATTGCTTTTGTTGCTTAAAGTGGGCCGCCAAAAAGAGTATTTAGCTCAAATGGGCTGGTTCGCTAGCGCACGCAGTATGAGCTCGGTTGATCAAAACGGTAAACCACTTGCTTGGTTTACTTACTCTTTTCTAAATTTTGTGGAGCCTCGTTTGACAAAAGATATAACAGTATATGAATTTGGCAGCGGTAACGGCACACTTTGGTGGGCAGACCGAGTCAAAGAGGTTACCGCGATGGAGCATCACGCAGGTTGGGCGGAAAAAATTAGCGCAACGGCCCCCAAAAACGTTACTATTTTGCAAGAAAATCTCCCTCCAGAAGGGGCTTATGCCAGCGCCCTTAAAACCGCCAAAAAGAAGTACGATATTATCATTATTGATGGCCGAGTGCGAAATGCTTGCTCTAAAAGCGCTACAACAGCCCTTACAAAACGCGGCATTATTGTGTGGGATAACAGTGAGCGCCCTGGTTATCAAGAAGGGCTTAATGCTATTGTTGAACAAGGTTTTAAGCGGCTAGATTTTTGGGGAATAGGACCTATTAACAGCACGATAAGCTGCACCAGCGTTTTATATCGTGCCGAAAATGTACTGGATATTTAAGCTACTTTTGGCTTTACATAACCCATATGCTCAGCAATTTCATCAAGGTTTGCAATTTGTACGCCTTGGTGTTTCTCAATAGTGCGAACAAACTGTCCAGCCTCTAATAAATCACTAAAGCTACCCATATCAAACCATGCAGCGCCTCGCCCAATCGTAAGGGCAGAAAGAGTGCCTTCATTAAGATATAAATTATTTAAATCTGTAATTTCAAGTTCCCCACGAGCAGAAGGCGCAAGTGATTTAGCTTTAGCTAAAACAGTATTATCATAGAAATATAAGCCAATTGCAGCATAATTAGATTTTGGTTTTCGTGGTTTTTCTTCAATAGATAGTACTGGGTAGTTAGGCGCATGAACGTCATTTTTTGATAGAGGGTTTTGCGTATCAAATTCAATGACGCCATAAGGGGTTGGGTCCGCTACATGATATCCCATAATGGTTGCGCCAGTATTTTTAGATTTTGCAGTGTGCAC
>CALFWJ010000108.1 GCA_937928525.1 uncultured Alphaproteobacteria bacterium
TATTTAAGGCAAATGGTGACTTCCACGGTGCAACCCATACCTATACAGATAGCTGTAAAAATAAATCTATTACTGAGCTTTACACTGAAGGCAAAGCATTTGACCTTGCTGACGAATAAACAATATAAAAATAAAACAAAACACCCCAACCGGGGTGTTTTTTATTGTTGGGCATTCCCTTCGCCTGTGCTAAACCAATAAAATATATTTTAATTTAAAGAAGGTTTATATAATGGGATTCGCATGCGGCATTGTTGGCTTACCAAACGTCGGGAAAAGCACGTTATTCAATGCGCTCACGCAAACAGCGCAGGCACAAGCAGCCAACTTCCCGTTTTGCACCATCGAGCCTAATTCTGGCGTTGTCGCCGTGCCCGACAAACGCCTAGATGCCCTATCAAGCATAGTAAACCCGCAAAAAATTGTGCCAACACAAATGACCTTCACCGATATTGCAGGTTTGGTTGAAGGTGCCCACAAAGGCGAAGGCCTTGGCAATCAGTTTTTGGCCAACATCCGTGAATGCGATGCTATTCTGCACGTTGTCCGCTGCTTTGAAGACGGCGATATCACCCACGTCTCAGGCAACGTAGACCCGTTGCGCGATATGGACACTATCAACACCGAGCTCATGCTTGCCGATTTAGCAACCGTAGATAAACGCCTAGAAAGCGCTGCCAAAAAAGCCAAAAGTGGCGACAAAGACGCCAAAACTGAAGCTCCACTGCTAGAACGCCTCAGTAAAGCTCTTGGTGATGGCCAACCTGCCCGTGTTGTAGAAGTATCAGATGCTGAGCATCCGTTCTTCCGTCACATGAACCTCTTAACCGCTAAAAAAGTGCTGTATGTGTGCAACGTAAGCGAAGATGACGCCAGCGATGGCAACGCCTTTAGCGCCAAAGTAGCCGCGCAAGCTGCCAATGAGGGTGCCGAAACCGTTATCGTAAGCGCCGCCATAGAAGCTGAACTTGCTGTACTCGACGCCGACGAACAAACCGAATTCCTTGAAACTCTAGGCCTTGAAGAAGCCGGCCTGAACCGTATTATCCGCGCGGGTTACAACCTCCTTGGCCTCTTCACGTACTTCACCGCCGGTGTAAAAGAGGTTCGCGCCTGGACAGTAACGGCCGGTAGCACCGCTCCTCAAGCCGCTGGTAAAATTCATGGCGACTTCGAGCGTGGCTTTATCCGCGCTGAAACCATTGCCTTTAATGACTTTATTGAATTTAAAGGCGAAGCCGGCGCCAAAGAAAACGGCAAAGCCCGTCAAGAAGGTAAAGATTATGTGGTTAAAGACGGCGATGTGATGAACTTCCGGTTTAATGTATAACCAAGTTTTTGTTTAAATTTACAGCTTTTTCACCTGTTTAAATTAGTACTATCATACATAAATACATCAAAAAAGCGCTACTATAGGTGCTTTTTTAATAACTATAATATGTATCTATCAAGATACAGTACTCTGCTAATAAGCTTAAATACAGACATGTGTCAGTTATTGTGTCTGTTATAATTCTAATAGAGTTATATATGTATATGAACCAAAATAACTATGGGAATAAAAAGCCATGAAAAAATTTAATCAACTGCTCGCACTTAGCTTGCTCGTAGCACCGCTAGCTGCACCATCAGCAATGGAGATTAGCGCCCGTAACGCTAACGATACATCGGCAATCGATGCCGCACAAATCCGCTTTAGCAAAAATGAAATTGTGCTTAAACAGCTTCAAGATCAAGTTACGAACCTTTCAACAATAGTTAATAACCTTAATGAAGATTTAGATTTTTATAAAAAATGTTCTGAGAAAAAACGCTTTTATGCACCCGATGCAGATCCATCGCTTCTAGATGCTGACAAATGCCTTATCGGTGGTAACTCTATAGTTGCTGGTTTCCCTGATGTGATTTACTGCTCTAACTCTGGCTCTGCTGGCGCAGCACACTTCTTAGACTATGCACCAACTAATGGCACATACTGGTATCGTACCCCAGCAAGTGGTGACAAATATATTAATGTCGGCATTAACTTAAGTGGGCAAGTCACAACTAGTACTTATACATCTTGCCGCGGAAAAACAGTGAAACAGCTCTACGATGAAGGCAAAGCGTTTAACATTGCTAACTAAGTTAAATGCCCTAAAAAAGGCCGCAATAGCGGCCTTTTTTAATTTTTCTCTAGAATTTTACGCACCTCTTTATCAGTCAAACTACGGCCAGGAGCTTCAGAAATACGCCTCTCAATCTCAGCCTTAGCTCTTACATATGTCCAGCCTTTTCGCCTTGCCATATCTATTATGCTTTTTTCATGGTTTTCACGCCAACTCTTCTCATCTATAACCTTAGGTTCTAGCTTGATAGAGCCATTTTTAAGGCCAGTGACAACATCTTGCAGTCCCTGAGTAACAGAATTAACCGTCATAATTTTTTCCTTTATAAATATAAAACGGAATATTTCAAAGTAGCTTTAACCTAACACACTTCATTTCAGAAAGAAAACCCTTGCACACACCCTAAATCTAAGCTAAACAACCCTATCCGCTGTACAGATTGGCTGTACGGCTGCAAAGCACAAGCTTTGTAACCAAGGAAATAAAGGAAAGTAAAGAGCATGGCTTTTTATGAACTCGTTTACATTGTGCGCCCCGACGTGGCCACCGCGCAAGTAGACCAAATTACTGCCAAAATTGTTGAGCAGGTAAAAAAACAAGGCGGTAAAGTCGCCAAAACTGAGCAATGGGGCCTTCGCAACCTTGCCTACAAAATCAAAAAGCACAAAAAAGGCTACTACACCCTTCTCGGTCTAGACATGCCAGGTGCAGGCGTTACACCGCTTGAGCACCAGCTTAAACTCATGGAAGATGTGATTCGTTTCCACACCATTTCGCTTGAAATCATGGATGACAAACCATCTATCATCATGAAGCACAAAGCTAAAAGTTTCCAACCAGACGCCTCAGCTGCCCCGCGCGCTGACGCCAAATAAGAAAGGCTGATTTTATGTCTGACGATATCAAACAAGCGGCTCCCGCTGAAGCTAAAGCAACAACGGCTGAAGCCACTGCGGCACCAGAAGCCAAAGAAGTTAAAATTCATACCCCACGCCTATTGGGTAAATCTTACTTCCAGCGCAAAAAGGGCTGCCCATTTTCTGGCCCCCGCGCTCAAACAATTGACTACAAAAACACGCGTATCCTTACCCGCTTTGTATCTGACTACGGTAAAATTCTACCCCGTCACATCACAGGCGTTTGCTCTAAAAAGCAGCGTGAACTTGCAGTTGCCATTAAACGTGCCCGCGTGTTAGCTCTTATGACCTACACTGGCCGCAACGAGAGAGGATAAGACTATGCAAGTTATTCTAATGGAACAAATCCAAGGTGTTGGCCAAATGGGTGACGTGACCAACGTTGCTAACGGCTATGCCCGTAACTTCTTGCTACCACGCGGCAAAGCATTGCTAGCAAACAAAGACAACATGGCTAAATTTGAAGCTCAAAAGGCTGAAATGGCTAAAACTCAAGCCACTGAGAAAGCCGCCGCTGAAAAAGCCGCTGAAAAACTAGCTGGCGTAAGCATTAAGCTTAACCGCCAAGCCAGTGAAGTTGGCGCCCTGTACGGCTCTATCAAGGCCCGCGACATCGAAGCGTCACTGCTAGAGCAAGGCCACACTGTTGCCCGCCAAAACATCCAGATTGGTACGCCAATCAAAGAAGTTGGCGACCACACTGTGCAGCTCTTCTTGCACCCAGAAGTTGTGCATGAGCTACCCATGTGCTGTGTGCTTTCGTTACCGGTGTTGCGTTCTGATCGGTAGTATGGGGGTAATTTCGGCGCTACGCTGCGCTGCTGGGCCATATATAGCCGGATTGATCTGAGCTGGGCGTGCATGTGATCCAACA
>CALFWJ010000109.1 GCA_937928525.1 uncultured Alphaproteobacteria bacterium
GTTTATAATCCAGTAGAGCGCAATAAGAGCTGCTAGGCTTAGGCTAAAAATATTGATGTTTTTGGTAAAAATACCAAGTGCAATAAAAATAGACATGAGGCTCATAGCATAAAAGTTAATTTTGCGCATTTTTTGCTGAGAAAGTGCGAGGGACATGCTGTTCTCCTGATGGTTCGGGGTGTTTTCGTGGAGAGAATATAGCGTATACTTGTGGGGTTGGCAAGGGGTTAGGGAAGGTTAAGCAAACAAACGGTTTTTGTAGCGGTGGTGCGCGATGAGGTGGGTGACGATGAAAAATGCAGCGAGGGCGGCGAGGTGGGGGAGGATGCCAGTGAGGGTTGCGGTATTGAGCATGAGGGCGCGGACGGGTTCGACGATGTGGTAAACGGGCATGGTTTTTACAAGGGTTTGCAGGGCTTCGGGGAAGGAGTTGATGGGGATAAAAATACCGCTAAAGAGAAACATGGGTGAAATGACGAGCGCCCAGACGCACTCTAGGTCTTCGTAAGCGTTGGCGAAAGATGCAATGGCTTGTGCGAGGCTGGAGAGGGTTATTCCGCCTAAAAATAACACCATAAACGCTGGAAAAATGTGCAGAGGGAAATCGACGCCGTTCATAATAAGGCCTGCAACAAGGATGAAGAAGCAGCTTATGGCCGCTTTAAAGCCGGTGAATAAATTCTCGGTGAGGATGATTTGGCGCAGGGTAATGGTGGTGGCCAGTTGGCTCTTCCAGAGGCCTTGATAAATAACGCGGGTAAGGGTGCCGTAGGCACCGTCGATGAGGGCGCCGTACATAACGGTGGAGGTCATGATACCAGGGATAACGTAATTTAAATAAGGCACTCCGCCAACGGTGTTATAGGCAAGCGCAAGACCAAAACCGATGGCGTAGAGGAAAATTGCGGGCTCGAGAATACGCAGAAGAATAAAGTTATACCATGTGATTTTCCAGCGGATAAAGAAGCGGGTGAGAATGGTGGTAGTGGTGGGGAGAGTTGTCATTCGGTGGGAATGTTCCAATCGGCTGCGTGTAAGTCACCAGTGAGGTAGTAATTTTTTATGGCTTTAATATATTGTTTGAAGTCTTTGTTTTCAGCACAGATGCGGTTAGCTGTGTGCCAATCTATGTTTGAGCGCTCTTGTGCTGGAATAATGATTTGGCTTTCAGTGGGACTGCTCATGTTAAGAAGAATAAAACCTATACCATGTAAATCGCATAGAATACGGAGCTCCTCTTTGGCATCGCTGTTTAGTTCTGCGGCGATGAGGTAGCCTTTGTTTGCCCACGTGGAGTTGCTCACAGCTTGAAAGAAACATTCGCGCACATTAGCTCGGTTAATACGTTTTTTAACTTCAAACGACCAGAGTTTAAGACGTTTATCTTTGTGTTGTTCTGCGCAGGTAATAATTTCTTTTTCCCAATTGGTACTGATAATTTCCATGCTGACAAGGTCTGGGTAGAGCCACTTGTTTCCACCGCTACCGTTTTTATTTTTAGATTTACGTTCATCGATACGCTTAGGATATAGATTAAATTCAGACCAAAGATATTCGGTAAGTAGGGGGTAAAGCTCGTGCTCGGTATAGTTTGTAGCTGAAGGTTTGTCGATAAGTGTAAGTTCTTCTTGTGCGCTTTCTTCGGAGTAATAAAAACGGCGTGGACTGTCTTCTAGCACTTTAATGTTAGGCATGCGTTCGCGATATTGATTCACGCGGGCGACAAGACGTGTAACGGCGGTTGGGTAGTCTTTAACAACTTCACTATTTTTTATCATGAAGTTAAGGTGTTTTTGGTCTTCTTTGAGCAGAATTTCAGCGATTTCACGTGCCGTTAATTTTTGCCCAACACGGTGTTTGAGGATATTGGTGACGGTGATGATGAATGTTTTTACAATATTTTTAGTCATGTGATTACTCTCTTAAATTTCGGCCGGTGAGGGTGAGGAAGACGTCTTCTAGGTGTGCGGGGCGGTGGAGGTATTGGGCATCGTGGGGGATGGTTTTGCGGAAGGATGGTGTGCCGGCTTCGGTGACGTAGAAGAGGACGCTGTCGCCGACATCTTCGGCGTTGATGTCTTGTTGAGTTTTGCCTTCTGCCACGCGGGTGAGGGCGCTGGGGAGGGGTTTGGTGACATCGAACACGTGGGCTTTGACGTGGTTTTTGATGAGCTGCTGAGGGGTGCCGTTATCGAGAATTTTTCCGCCGTCGATGAGGATGATATCGTCGCAGAGGCGTTGGGCTTCATCCATGTAGTGCGTGGTAAGCAGGAGGGTTTTGCCTTGTTTTTTAAGCTCAAGCAGGCGCTGCCAAATCATGACGCGGGCTTGGGGGTCGAGGCCTGTTGTGGGCTCGTCGAGGATGATGAGGTCGGGGTCGTTCACCAGCGCGCGGGCAATAACGAGGCGTCGCTTCATGCCGCCAGAAAGTTGGTTTACGCGGGATTTTGTTTTTTCTTCGAGTTGCATAAAGTTAAGGAGTTGCGGCACGCGGGTGGCGAGAACATCTTTTTTAATGCCAAAATAACGGCCGTAGATATAGAGGTTCTGCTCGACGGATAAATCGGGGTCTAGGTTGTCTTCTTGTGGGACGAGGCCGATGCGGGCTTTGATATCGCGCGGAAGTTTATCGGCCGGTTGGCCAAACACGTTTAAGCTGCCGCTGGTCATGCGCACCAGCCCCATGAGCATGCCCATGGTTGTGGTTTTTCCTGCGCCGTTAGGGCCAAGCAGCCCCGTGCAGGTGCCCTCGCTGACGTAGAAGTTTATGCCTTTAACGGCTTCGTGGGCTGTGTCGCCTTTGCCATAAGTTTTTTTAAGGTCGGTGGCGGTAATAATAGAGGGCATGGGATGTTTTCTTTAATTGTGGCCGTAGGTTAGCATG
>CALFWJ010000110.1 GCA_937928525.1 uncultured Alphaproteobacteria bacterium
CAACGCAAAGACGGATTGTTCCAGCTTCGGGTAAATCTAAGCTCGTTGTGACGCTACCATTTTCTTTGCACCACTCTATGGTGATGGGCAGTGTGCCGGTTTCATTGCCATAAGCATCAATCCCTAGGGGAATACGCGCGCTTACAATTTGTTTAAGGCTATAAATGTTCGTAAATGTGCCGCGGCAGCTATAAGCATTCTTTGTGTTGTCTTTTAAAGTATAATAGCCTTGAGCTTGGCTAAGGTGTAAGTCTAGCTCTTTGCTCCCTTTATAGAATACTGCTTGCGTGGTGTACGCACGTTTTTCGGTTATTTGGCCATCTGCGCTGGCGCTTGTAATTGTTATGCTGGTTGAGACAATGCCGCAACCAAGCCAGATTAAGGTTTTATAAATCATTATGATTTCCTCGAAAAGGATAGGTATGTTTGTATATTCTATATACAGTATTCAACTGTGTGTTTCAAGCGTTAGCGCATAAAAAACCCCCGCTATTGCAGGGATTTTTTAATTTTAATCAGTCTCGTGTTGCGCCAGCTCTGATTGAGGCGATGTAAGCCAAGTCAGTTGCATTGTTGAGCAAAAGTTGCGTTGGTATAAAGGTTTTAAGCAAACCAGCGCTAAACGCGCACTGCCTCTGCTTGTTGCCTCGATATTTTCGTCGCACCAAGCAACGTTTACCTCATGCCGCCGTAATCTATACTCTTCTTGCGCTAAACTAAGTAGCCGTGCGCCAGAAGCATAGTTTTTATACGGGCGGCAATGCTCTATTTTTCCGCCCGCTATGGCCATTGTATAAGTGGTGTTGTTAATTTTATTTTTTAACTGCACTGTATCTTGATTGTTTCTATCTGGATCAATCAATTTTTGCTTACCAAAATCTTGCCAAGCTAGGTCAATTTCAGCTTTACGAGTCCATTTAGTAGGGCCGCTCCAGTTTGCAGTAAACACACCACAACGGGCAAGCTTAGGCGGTTTTGAGGCTATGCCTTCAGGTACATTAAGTGGTCGAAAACATACGTAGGCAGCGCCAGACGCTTGCATATTAAGCTCTTTGGCAACTTTATATTTATTACCGTCGCACCAATGCCAGTAAGTATTTATGGCCTTTGTATTTGGGTTTACGCTCATTCTGGCATTAAATTGAACGCGTTTTTGTAGTGCCGATATACTCGCTACTGGGCCTGCGCAGTTATGTTTGTTTTCTACATTGGCTAATAGCGTGTAGCTGCCAGTAGCATGCGTTAATTTTAATGTTGCTGCATCGGCGCTAAATGTTATATCTAGCACGTGATGGATTGGCGTATTTTCTGCGGTTGCAGCTGATGTAAGAGTGGCCATGCCAAGAGCACAACCAGCAATAAAGGGAATTAAGTTTTTCATAGAGAAACCTCCAAAAGGTTAAAAGATGTTGCGTTTAAACGTATATGGCATGAGATATACCTCTTTCGCATACGATTGTCAAATTGATGCGTAAAAAATCCCCCACGTTAGTGAGGGATTTTTAATGTTTAGTCTTGGGCAATTTCACTTTCATTGAAATCATCACCAAAATCTACGGCGTTACCAATAACGCTCATGCCTGCACAAAACAAAGGTAATTCACCATTGCCAAATGGCGTCAAACAGACAACTGCAAGGCCTTCTATTTTACTGTCACCATCTAGTTCAGATTGATTACACCACCGTATTTCTGCGGTGCCACGATCTAGATCTTGATTTTCAACCAAATCAACCAATCCTGCCGCACCAATAAGCTCTTCATCACCGGCTTTACAGAACTGGCTTGGCCCTTCTGGCACCGATACTTCATAAGTATAAGCCGAATCTTCGTTAAGATCTTCAATGCCAAAGCCGTATGTGTAGCCAACATCAGTTTTCAGAGGTGTAAGAGCTGCTTTTGCAACTTCATCCCACCATTGGCCTTCAATCGCATCACTCAATTCTTGGCCGGGGCCAGTCCATTCTGCTACAAACGCGCCACAACCCATAAGGATCGCTTGCTTATAAGGGCGCCAATCTGCTGGAATGTCACGAAAGCAAACATAAGCAATACCCTCCATTGGCATATTCATGGCAACTGATGTATCAGTGGTATCTGTCTCGCGCCAATCAAACTGCACGCCAACATCTTCAAGGTTTTCACCACGATCAGCTTCATCTAGAAGCAAGTATTTTTCAAAAACAGCTCGGATGTGTTTTGGTTCCACTATGGAATAATCTGAGTGCTGCTGAGTACGGCCTTCATCTTGCCAAAGCGTATAATAACCGCCAAATTCTTCATCATTATTATAGAGCTTGAATGAGCCGCCTTCTGGGTGGAATTCAATACCCATCAGATGACTAACTTCAGCTCGATACGCTGGGTTTGACAAGTCTTCCGTGTTTATAGGGTCTATATTATTGGCTTGCGCTGGCAGTACCAAAGCAAGTGTTGTGCACAGCGCGAGCGCGGTGCGGTGTAGGGTGTTTAAATTTCGCATAGAAATCTCCGAAACGTTAGGGGTAGATGCAGCCCATATAGGTTGCTTACCTTTACTTGTACGCGGCTGCTTTATTTTTGTCAAATATAGCCAAATAAGCACAAAACCCCCAGCGTTAACTGAGGGTTTTGCGTTAAGCAAGGCGCTTAACTTTGCAGTGGAATACAGCGCACCTTTTTTTGAACCGGCGGCCTACAACCTTTGCGCATTGTTGCGCTCAGGTCGAGTGGGCTATTCACCCAAGTCGGTTGGCTGCTAATACTTGGCGTGATGTTGCCAAGCATGTTACGGGTGTCTGGCGATGTAGCCAGAATAGCGATAACAAAAGCGCCACATATACAACCAAAGATAATGAAAATTCTGTGCATAATAATCTCCTATGCGTTTAAAAGGTCAGGGATATATTATGCATATGGGGCGTTAGGCTTGATTTTTCAACCACGTTTTAAAAGATAGTTCCTCATGCGCCAAAACAACTGGCGAAATATTAAGGTCTTCTAACGTGCAGAAAGTATGGCATTTGCCCGAATAACTGTCTGGATATAGGGCTTTAAGCTGCGCATATTGATAATCAAGTTCGCCAAACGAGCGATCGAGCACCACCGATATGCCCGCAATTCTACCGCCTTGAGCCACCACTTTACGGGCGCCTTTAAGCAGTGAGCCTGCAGTGGTTGTCACGTCTTCCACCATGATGATATTGAGGCCTTTAACCTCCATACCGTCCACTTCGTCTTCATCTTTTTTGATGTAGCCTTGGGGAGCGCGCATATGGTCAGCCATACCGCGCGCTAGCGCAATACCGCCACTGGCGATGCCACACACCGCAAGATCTTCGCGGGTACTGTATTTATCG
Organism: uncultured Alphaproteobacteria bacterium; assembly: GCA_937928525.1. Lineage (GTDB taxonomy): Bacteria > Pseudomonadota > Alphaproteobacteria > UBA2136 > UBA6156 > CALFWJ01. Next base: position 3,338 of record CALFWJ010000110.1, read on the forward strand.
CCCATATAGCCTGCTAAGGCCGCTCTGGCTCTATAGTTTTCTACAGCTCTTGGCATATCTGCAAAGATATAGCTTTCGCGGCCTGAGGCCAGCATTTTAGGTTCATCGAGCACTTGAAGTGCTTTTTCGTTAATTGATTTTAAAATCAATTGTTCCTCATTTGTCATGTGTTTTTCCTTTAAAAAAGTGAAAGTGTTCCGTTTGTCATCTTTAGGTATACGCAAAAAGAATGCGTATGTAAATAGTTATGCAGCGTTAACCAAAGTATTCGGCGTCGACGTCTATCACCACGCGGACATGGCGGGGGATTTTGGCCGCAGCTAGCCACGCTTGAATGTATTTTTGCAATGCGGTTTCGCCTTTAACCAGCAGGCGATAGCGGTACATATCTTTCAGTTTAGCGAGCGGTGCAGGCGCGGGGCCAAGCACACGCACGCCTGCTTGTTTGGGCGCTGCTGCGGCTAAAAGTTGACCTGCTTTCGCGACGTCTTTTTCGTTTTTACTGCTTAAAATGAGCCCAACGAGGCGGCCAAAGGGTGGGTCGCCCCAGTCTTTGCGTTTGCCCAGCTCTTGCATATAAAAGCCGTCGCGGTCGCCTGCTTTTAGGGCGGTGAATAGGTCGTGTTCGGGCTCGAAGGTTTGAATAAGGACGGTGCCTGACGTTTTATCCCGCCCTGCCCGGCCCGACACTTGTGTAAGCAGTTGGAAGGTGCGCTCGCTGGCGCGGACATCGCCGAGTGCCAGCCCCATATCGCCATCCACCACGCCCACCAAGCTAAGTCGCGGGAAGTGGTGCCCTTTCGCGACCATTTGCGTGCCCACTAAAATATCTATTTTGCCGTCGGCCATTTCGGCCATTAGGGCCTTCATTTGGGCGGGTGTCGTGAGGGCATCGCTGTCGGCCACGCCAATGCGTGCCTCTGGGAATTTAGTTTGCAGCTCGCTCACAATGCGGCGCGTGCCGGGGCCGTACAGCGCCATTTCGCCTTCAATTTCGCAGCTGGCACAGGTGTCTGGTTGTTGGTCGGTATAGCCGCAGTAATGGCAAATAATGCGCGTGCCATGAACGGTTAGATTGGCGTCGCAGCGCGGGCAGCCTGCTTTATGGCCACAACTTTTACAGAGCAATAATGGGGCGGTGCCGCGCCGATTCATGAAAATAAGCGCTTGTTCGGTGCGGGCCAGCGTTCCTTCTAGGGCTTTAACCAGTTGCGGGCTGATGAATTCTGTTTTTGGTAAATCTGCCTTGCGTAAATCGACTAACTGCACTTTGGGCAGCACCGCATCGCCGTGGCGCTGTTTAAGCGTGAGATGCGTGTATTTACCCCTGAGGGCGTTGTTATAGGTTTCTAGGCTGGGCGTGGCTGATGCCAGCACCGTTGCGCACCCCCAATAGCGTGCCAGCACCACTGCCATGTCGCGGCCTTGATAGCGGAAGACATCGCTTTGTTTGTAACTGGGATCGTGCTCTTCATCTACCACCACCAAGCCTAAATTTTGCCACGGTAAAAATAAGGCTGAGCGCGCACCCACCACCACCCGTGCGCTGCCTGTTTGCACCCCCCACCACGCTGCCGCACGGGCGCCTGCGGCTAAACCACTGTGCCATGCCACGGGTTTAAATCCAAACCGAGCTTCAAACCGCACAAGCCATTGCGGGGTAAGAGCAATTTCTGGCACCAGAATAAGGACTTGTTGTTGGCTGTCAGTCTTCTTTAATAGCGTTTCAATTACGTCAAAATAAACTTCGGTCTTGCCGCTGCCCGTCACGCCATCTAGCAAAAATGGTTGAAACTTTTGCTGTTTGCCCACTGCGGTTAAAATAGCATCAGCGGCTACGCGCTGCTCTTCATTCAATTGCGTTGGCAATACTTCACCCAACACGTGCACGGGTATTTTACCGCGCTTGCCAAGGGTTGGGACACTGTTTTTAATCAGCCCTGCCCGCAATGGATCGCCCGGCGCTGCTAAATTATAACGGGCTACAAAAGTATAAAAGTCGGTTGTTTTTTGGCCAAATTGCACGGTTTTATTTTCATCACTGTGCGGATTTTTAACTGGCACAGCCGGCTTTAACCCTTGAAATGGTGAGCTATCGAGCACTTCCATCACCATGCCGTGCACGTTTTTGCGCCCTACTTGAATATCTACTATGGTGCCAATGGTGGGGGCTGTCGTTTCGTCATCCCAGTAGTAATCCAGCCCATTGGGCAAAAACAGTGGCACCACGATGCGCACTACTTTTTGTGCTCTATTTGTTACAGATTGTGTGGTTTTTGCCGTACTGACCATTGCCTCACCATAGCATAATCGGCCATAGTGGATGTACAAAAAAGGCGGCCCTTAGACCGCCCTGCAAGAGGGAAGCACACAACGCCTGGAATTAAATGGTTGTGTGTCCTATAATATATAAATGGATACAGTAACGCCCAATGTCAACCCCTGCCCCGAAAAAAATTATCGAAACCGTTGAAAACAGCGCTGAAAAGCCTGCAAAAAAACGCACCTCAGAGAAGGATGTATTAGCCTACCTCACCCGCCGCCCCGACTTTTTTATGAAGCACCCTACCCTGCTGGACGAGCTTAAACTCAAGCGCAGCGAGGGCAACGTGACCAGCCTAAACACCGTGCGTGCCACCCGCAAGGAAAAGCAATCTGATAAACTCAAACTTCAGCAAGAGCGCCTATATAACACCGCCCGCAATAACGAGAATACCGCCCAAAGCATTTTTATGTGCGTTGAAGCTCTCTCTGGCATGACCACGTTGGCGCAGTTCCGTACTTTTGTGCAAACCACCCTAAAAAATGAACTAGAGCTAGACGCCACCCGCTTGTTGTTAGCCGCCGAAGAAAGCACCGCCACCACGCTTTCTGCTTCTGACATAGACGACTTAACCGACAATGCTACTGTAACGCCCCGCACCCTGCACGACGTTGCTGACCGCGAACTATATGGCGCCACAGGTAAGCTGATGAAAAGCGATTTACTGCTTACGCTCGCCGATAGTTCTGGCCAGATTAAAGCCCTTATTGCCCTTGGCAGCAAAGATGAAACCCGATTTCATGCGGGGCAAAGTTTAGAGCTGGCGACGTTTTTAACCAATGTACTGAGTAGTACTTTGGTGCGGGTACAGAAATAGGTTGCGTACATTTTAAATTTGAGTTAGATATTCTTCATCTCTAACTCACTTTTTGAAAGGACATTTTATGTCTTTATTGATTACCTTAATAGCTATTGTTGCTACGATCGCCCTTTGCATCCACTTTATATTTAACATAATTAAGCGCTATAGTTTTACGGCTGAAAACCTTACTGCTCTTGTTACTATTAGTGTTTTGTCATTTACGCTTTTGATTATCGGCGGTGTCAGCATTGTTAATGCTTATGTTGCTCATACACAGATGCTAACAGCGCAGGCCCATATTAAAGCTTGTTCGCAATTAACGCGTGACGCAAAAGTGCTTTGTTTAAATCCACTTCTTCAGGCTGCTGCGCAGCCTGCTTCTGTTCAAGAAATGAAGATTTGTGAAGGTATGCCGCCACATTCTGATGCGGCGGTGGCTTGCTTTAATAGCTTATCGCAAAAAACAGCCTTGTTAGAATCTGAATAATAAAAATGCCGCCTTTAACTGGGCGGCATTTTTACGTCCTTGAAATAACGTTCAAGCTTCCCCATACTTAATTTATAATTGCCGCATCGCGGTGCCCCCGTGGGCGCTGCCCACTTTTTTAAGGAAACTTATCATGCTTAAATCTATCTCTACTATTATCAACATGCTTACCAATGCGTTTTTATTGGTGGCTTTTATGGCTATCGCCGCATTTTCATCTAGCTCTTTTGCTTACGCAAATGAACCTGTTTTGACCGCGCTACAGAAAACTAAAAAGTGCGTTGTTCAAATTGAGCAACCTACCGCTGAGCAATGGAACACGTGTTTGCATGCCGCCAAAGGCCATAATGCTGACGCTGATTGGGTGCTTAGCCGCATCGAAACTTGTTATGACATGAATTACATCGTGCGTTACAAAACGCCCGACGGTAAAACTGTTGAACAAGAACAACCACCTGAGTGCAGCGTTCTCACCAAAACCTTTTTGCTCAACAATCTTCTAAACGGTGAAATAGCTCTTTTACCGAAAGTTTAATATCAATGCCGTCTGTTAGAAATAACAGGCGGCATTTTTTTTGCTTTTCGCCTTAAATCTGTTATTGTTTGGCTATGTCAAACACACCTTCAAATACCCGTCCAACCCTTGCCATTATCGATGGATTTTCATTCCTGTTTAGGGCGTTTTATGGCGTGCGGCATCTGTCAACCAGCGAGGGGCTACCCACCAATGCGCTGTACGGTTTTGCGCAAATGCTGATTAAGGTCACCAAAGATTTACAGCCCCATTGCTGCGTAGTGGCGCTAGAGGGTGAAGGCGAAGGCTTCCGTCGTACGCTCTACCCCGAATATAAAGCCAACCGCTCGGCTGCGCCAGAAGAGCTGGTGGCGCAAATCCCTCTACTAGAGCCCATGATTAAAGCGTTCGATATCCCCGCCGTGCACGAACCAACCTTTGAAGCTGACGATGTTATCGCTACCCTTGCGCGGCAATATAGCGCTACGCACACGGTAGTGATTATTTCGTCTGATAAAGACCTGATGCAGCTGATTAACGACAACGTTTACATGCTCGACACCATGAAAAATAAGGAAATTCGAGCGCCCGAAGTGTTCGAGAAGTTTGGCGTTGGCCCCGACAAAGTAATTGAAGTGCAGGCCCTGATTGGTGACAGCAGCGATAATATCCCGGGCGTACCCTCTATTGGCCCCAAAACCGCCGCGGAACTTATTCAGCAATTTGGCACCATCGAGAACTTATATAAAAACGTTGAAGAGCTGCCAAAATCGAAACGCAAAGAAAAGATTATTGAAAATGAAGACTTGGCGCACCTGTCTAAAAGGCTCGTTACGCTGGACCAAAGCTTGCCTCTTAACCTCAGCGAAAGTGAGTTGCGCTTTCACCCTACCCTTGATGCAGCGGCGAAGTTTTTAACTGAAAAACTAGAATTCGATACCCTCGCCAACCGCCTTGTTAATAGCAATCACTTTATTAACAATGGCGATAACACACCGCCCCCTGTCGGCGCACTAAACGCCAACGCCGTCGATTACAACACGCACCCCTTTTCGCGGTTTTCAACCAACGTAGATGCGTCTAAAAGTACCGTTACTTCTAAGGCCACAGACCTTTCTGACGCCATCAAAACCACTTACAGCACCATTACCACCGAAGCCACGTTAAACGAATGGCTCGGCAAAATAACCACCACCAAACAAGTCGCCATAGATACTGAAACCACCCACCTTACTGCCGCCAACGCCGAACTGGTGGGTATCTCGCTAGCTGTAACAGCAGGCGAAGCGGCGTACATCCCGCTAACGCATAAACCCAAAGTAACCGAAGGTTTCGACTTTGGCGACGCACCACAAAATGACGATGCTCCAGCGCAGCTCAGCACTGCCTTAGTGCTGGAAAAACTACGGCCAATTTTAGCGGATAAAAGGATTCTTAAAATTGCGCAAAACCTCAAATATGATTGGCAAGTACTGGCCAAAGCTTACGGCATTTCTCCCATAAATAACCGCGCCGAATACCACAACTTTATCGCCAACTATGCCGACACCATGCTCATGAGCTTCAGTCTGCACGGCGGCGAGCACGGCAACGGCATGGACTTTCTATCCGAGCGTTATCTGGGTATCAAACCCATTCCCTTCAAAGAAGTGTGTGGCACAGGCAAATCGCAAATCACCTTTGATTATGTCGATATTGCTGCAGCCACCACCTACGCCGCCGAAGATGCTGATTTAACCCTACGCCTGTTCGAGATTTTTAACGCTGATTTAACCACGGATAACAACGCCCCCGTGCACGCATTGTACGAAAAAATTGAACGCCCTCTCGTCCCCATTTTAGCGGCTATGGAGCACACCGGTGTAGCGATTGATAAGGCGGAACTAGCGCGCCTATCGCTTAAATTCCAAACGCAACTAGAAACCCTAGAAACCGACATTCATGCCCTCGCAGGCGAGCCGTTTAACATCGCATCGCCCAAACAATTGGGTGAAATTCTATTTGATAAACTGCAAATTCCAAGCCCGAAAAAGAACCGCTCTACCAACGTTGAAGTGCTAGAAAAACTAGCCAGCGATAACCACCCTATTGCCGACAAAGTACTAGCGTACCGCTCGGCTGCTAAACTTAAAAGTACCTACACTGATGCGCTGGCTGAAAAAACCAGCGCGACTTCTGGCCGCATCCACACGCACTACCACCAAGCAGGCGCAGGTACCGGACGCTTTAGTAGCAGCGATCCCAACTTGCAAAATATCCCCACCCGTACCGAAGAGGGGCGCGCCATCCGTAAAGCCTTCATCGCCAGCGACGGCCACTGGCTCAGCAGCTTAGACTATTCACAAATCGAACTACGCCTCCTCGCTCACTTTAGCGACAGCGCACCCTTGCTAGAAGCTTTTAATAACAACGCAGACATCCATGCCACCACAGCAGGCCTCATTTTTGGCGCCGACAACCCCCTCCCCGCTGCAGACCAACGCCGCGTAGCTAAAATTATTAACTTCGGGATTGTTTACGGCATGGGACCGCTTAATTTAGCCAAACAAACCGGCTTTTCTCGTGCTGAGGCCACCACCTTCATCGATACCTATTTTGCTCGCTACTCAGGCGTGCGCAGCTACATGACCAGCAACAAAGAAGCCGCAGCAGCCCAAGGCTACGTCACCACCCTGATGGGGCGGCGCGTACATTTGCCAGGCATTAACAGTAGCAACGGCATGATAAAATCGGGCGCCGAACGGGCCGCCATTAACGCACCTTTACAGGGCAGTAACGCCGACGTGATTAAAAAAGCCATGATTGATATTCAAGACTTTCTCATTACTGGCAACCACAAAACCCGTATGCTGATGCAAGTACACGACGAACTTATTTTTGAAGGCCCAGAAGACGAGCGCGCTCTTATCACTGACCTCAAAAAACTCATGGAAAGCACCGTTCAGCTTAAAGTACCGCTTAAGGTAGAGGGTGAAACTGCCACTAATTGGGCGGATGCGCATTAAGTTTTTACTTGACACCAAGCATCTTTGAATACATAAAAGACTATCTTTTACGTCACTTTTTAGGAGCCTAACATGGCTAAAAAACCAACGACGCCAAAACCCTTCACTAACGTTATTGGCGACCAACTAAATACTGCACTTAACGCACTTAAAAATGCAGAAGAAGAAGCTGCGCAATTGACTATTAAGGCTATGATTAAAAACCTCTCCATAGAAAATTTTACTTATTTACCCGAAGCAGATGAAGATACTGACCCTTCATATTGGACAGTTAATTTACATCAAGAAGAACTAACTGAATGGAGCTTTGCACGTTTTGAGGCAACTCAAGCCTTTAAAGATTTTAAAGCAGAACTGGTTCGCCGTGATTGTAATTTTTATCGCGCTACAGACGGAGAACTTTATTATAATATTGATCCTGCCTAAAAAAATTGCCCAAATAAGTTTGGGCGATTTTTTATATTTATTGACTTTAAACTCGCGACATTTGTTTAATCAAAAACGGTACATCCAAAATCATGTGCACGCTGCCGTCACCTGTGATGGTGGCGCCAGAAATGGCTTTGTTAAATTCAAACAAATCTGTAACAGGTTTAACCACTGCCTCTTCTTGCCCTAGCAGTTTGTCGACCACCAAACCCATGTTAGATGTGCCATCACGCACCACAACCACAAACCCTTTGGTGCGTTTGCGAAATCTGCGTGGGACTGAGGAATCATCTTCTGGTTTTTCCTCTGGCGACATAGCATTGTATTCGGCCTCTGCTGCGACCAAATCGAGGTCATCAATTGAAAGTTCAGTCTTGGCTTTGCTCTTCACGTTTGCCAAGGCTTCAGCATCTGGCGCAGCAGTTTTTTCAGGTGGAAGCATAACACTTGGCGGTACAAATCCACGCTTTGTGAGCTTAGAGAGATAGAAGAGTGGCAGTGCTTCGCCACGCAATTCAATCACGTCATTCTCATTCATTTTATGAATATCATCAGGAGCGAATTTAATCACTTCGCTAATGTCGCCAATTGGTACCGCAAAGCCTTCTTCGTTACTGTCTACTACCAATGCATTTACAATGGCGAGCGTGAGCGGGAGATAAATCGAAAATGTTGTGCCTGCGCCCAGCTCAGATTTAATATCGAGCGTGCCGGCCATGTCCATAATTTTACTGTTCACCACATCCATACCAACACCACGGCCAGATACGTCACTAATCACTTCAGCAGTAGAGAAACCAGCAGCCATAATCAGGCGAATGGCCTCATTATCGCTCATAGAATTTGCCACAGCTTCGGTGACAACACCTTTATTAACTGCAATTTCACGGATTTTAATAGGGTCAATCCCTTTTCCGTCTTCAGCGACCTGAATAACAACGCTATTCCCTTCATAGAAGGCTGCAACACGGACTGTACCCTCGCGTGGTTTACCTAGTTCTTCACGCTCATCAGGGTCTTCAATGCCATGATCAAGCGCGTTTCTGATCATGTGCACCATTGGGTCAGAAAGGTCTTCCACCAATGATTTATCTACTTCTGTCATCTCACCCTCAATCACTAAATTAACCTCACGGCCAAGCTGTGTTTTGAGTTCACGAACCTGGCGTGGGATTTTATCGAACACTTTTTTAATCGGCTGCATGCGGGTAGATAGAACTGACATTTGCAGGTCTTTGGTGACGCGCGTAAGTTGCTCTAATTGTGCTAAAATAAGCGGATAGTTCTCAAGACCTTCAATAACTTGTTTAGTGACCGGATTATCTAGCTGGCGCACCATACTGTTTCGCGCGAGTACAAGTTCACCCACCAAGTTCATCACCTTATCAAGGCGGTGCGTTTCTACCCGAATTGTCTCTTGTGGATCGCCCCCACGACGTGGCGCTTTACGGCGCTCATCTTTGCCACCACGGCGGTCGTTTGCAGCGCGTTTATCGTTAGCGGGTTTGGCAGGTGCAGCATCGCCACGTTTAGTGAGTGGCGCAGCCTCAGGCTCTTCAGTTTTGGCTTCAACCACAGGTTTAGCCACTGCGGCAGGAGCAGGTGGTGTTGCAGCAGCTTCTGCGGCGGGGGCAGCATCTTTGTCGCGGCTGGGGTCTAGCTCTTCCGCGCCTTGCACTTCGGCTAAGAGTTCTTGGTTAATCAGGCTAGGGTCAATGGCGGCAGGAGCAGATTCAGCAGCTGGCTCTGCGGCGGGGGCAGCGTCTTTGTCGCGGCTAGGGTCTAGCTCTTCCGCGCCTTGCACTTCAGCTAACAAATCTTGATTAATTAAACTTGGATCTATGGCTACAGGAGCAGATTCAACCGCGGGTTCTGTCGGAGTTGTTGCTGGGGCTGGCGCAGCTTCTACTGGCGCGGGAGCAGCAGCGGCTGGTGCAGCTTCGCCAGCTGATAAAGAGTCTAGGCG
>CALFWJ010000111.1 GCA_937928525.1 uncultured Alphaproteobacteria bacterium
GGTAAAGCAAGAAGGTTTTGAGTGGTGTGCCATAATCCAGCGCTTGGATCAGTAAAAGAAGGTAAAATAGGCTGTAAAAGAACATAAGAAAGTACAAGCAAGCCAAGCGTTAAGGCTGTACATGTATTTCTGGAGAGTTTGAGCGCGGAGGGCGTAAAAAGCGTAGGAATACTTAAAGCCATGGCAGCATAAACAGCACCTTGCCACGCCCAAGTAGGGTTAAGGCCGTAAAACAATGGCGCTAAAGCAATAAGAGCAAGCCAAAGGTAGGGCAGGGCGTAAGGTAAAGTCGTTAAGATGCGCATCATAAAGATTTATAACAGTTTTTTACATGAAAGTATATTGACGGATGTATTCATTTAAGGCAGTGTGCTCATATCAATTCTGATGAAACACATACCTTTTTACAGGAGGGCCAATATGGCAAACTTATATGAAAATACAGCGCGCTTAACCGCCGAAGAATTTGTACCAATGTTAGATGCACGCTTTACGCAACTTGCAGAAGAAATGCAAAACGAAACAGGCGCGTTTGAAGTAATAACTTTCGCGACTGATGAAAAGACAACATATATGAGCGCGACAATGGCAGATATGTCTACAGTAGCGCTAGTGCAAGGTGGTAAAAACGTTGAATATGTACCTGAAGACCAGCCGACAGTTGATGAATTACGCGAAGCTATTACTGACTCTATGGCGCGGGTGTCTGGCCAACCATTAGGTCGAGTAGTTATGACGGCCTCGTTTTTAACCCGTATGGAAGATTTGGGAAAAAGTAATGATGTTGGCAAAATAAGCAATATTTTGTGGGATCGCGTTTTGGTTGAATATCCAAGTTTTGTGGCGTTACGTGATGTAGCAAAAGAAAAAGGTTGGTTAGTTCATTTTACTGAAAATAGAAAGTCATTTAGTGCTTTTTTAGGTACAGAAAAAGAGCAAGAAACGGCTGAACAACTTGGTGAATGGTCTTGGTATTACAATCTTAAACTGCAATTTGTGCGTGATAGTATGGATATTAATGCAGAATTTATCACTTTTGATGGTGGAGATCGTTCGCAAAGCCTTTTCCCAGAATTAAAAAAAAGAAAAGCGGCGTAATACTGAATAATAAAAAGGCACCTGCGGGTGCCTTTTTTACGTATTAACCATTAAAGAAGGCATGAATTATTTCAGCGAGGTTCTTACTGATGCCGTTTACTTTTGCCAGTTCTTGTGGCGGAGCTGATTTAACGCCCTCAAAGCTGCCAAAATGTAAGAGGAGGGCTTTTTTACGCTTGGCGCCAACGTTAGGGAGGGTGTCTAACCCGCTTTGATTATTGCTTTTAGCGCGTTTTTTACGGTGCGCGCCAATAGCGAAGCGGTGAGCTTCGTCCCGTATGTTTTGCAGCATAAAAATAAGCGGGGTATCGTGGGGGATGGGGAGTTGGTCAATGTCATCATTTTGTGGATTATAGAGGTAGATTTTCTCCAGCCCTTTATCGCGCTCTTCACCCTTAGCAATGGCTGTAAGCGCGGGGCAGTGCGAGGTATTAAGTAGGCCAATTTTGCGTAAGGTTTCTATGCCTGTATTGAGGTGGCCCACGCCGCCATCTAGCATAATAATGGCAGGCATGATGGTTTGTTTTTCTGCTTCAGTTTCTGTATTTTCCACCGCTTTCATGAGCTTTGTATAACGGCGGGTAAGGGTTTCAGCCATCATGGCGTAATCGTCGGGGGTGTTTGTACTGGCGTTGAAAAGCCGATATTGTTTGTTTTGCATGCCTTCGGTATCGGCCACCACCATGCTGGTCACGGCGTGCTTACCGCTAATGTTAGAAACATCAAAACATTCAATGCGGTGAGGAATAAGCTGTAAATCAAGGTGATGACCAAAGGCTTGCATTTGAGTATGCCAGTTGGCGGTTTCAGCCAGTTTGCGGGTAAGGGTATTGTTGGCATTTTGTTGCGCTTGAGCTAGATGCGTGTGTTTATCACCGCGGTTAGGCGAGCTGATATATACTTTGTGTGGCGCCTGTGCGCTTAGGGCCGCGGCAAGCACGTCTGCTTCTGGGATGGGCGGTGTAATGAGTAAATTTTTAGGCGGTGTGTGTGTGGTGTAATGCTGCAGGAGGAAGGTTTGCAATGCTTCTTCTGGTGTTGTGCCCTCTGGTAGCGGTTGGTAGCGCACGCTATTGCCAAAGCTTTGGCCGTTACGGTAGTGGAAAATCTGGATGCAGGCCATGAGATGGCCTGCAGGTGCTGGTTGCATGGCAAGTGCGAGTACATCAGCATTGCTCATTTCGGCGGCGAGGCCTTGTTTGGTATTAAGTACAGTCGCTAAGTTACTGAGTTGGTCACGGTAGTGGGCGGCGGTTTCGAATTCTTCTGCTTGAGCCGCAGTTTGCATTTTTTGCGTGAGGTGATGCTGCACGTCTTGGGTTTTTCCGTTCAAGAAATGCGCGGCGGCTTGCACGCTGGCGGCATAATCTTCTGGTGAAATTTTGTTCACGCAGGGGGCGGAGCAACGCTTGATATCGTACTTTAAACACGGGCGGGTACGGTTGGCGAACTGACTGGGTTTACAGGTACGCAGCTGAAATAGCCGCTCGAGCAGATCAATAGTGCGGTACACCGCATCGCCGTTGGGG
>CALFWJ010000112.1 GCA_937928525.1 uncultured Alphaproteobacteria bacterium
ACAATAAAAAACAACTCTAACTCACTTCCTGCTGAAATCAGCCTAACCCACCTTTTTGTTGGAAGAGCTGGCAGCTGGAGCATTTCCATGCTTAACATTTTGGCTAAATTTTTAGGCGCAAAAACGGGTAAAAACTATACCGTTGAGCAACTGGTGGCTGAATATACCGCTTGGTGTGTAACCCAAAATAAAGCTGCGTAATACAAATATGCCATGCAAAAACCCGCCGACATGTGTCGGCGGGTTTTTCGTTTTTTGAGTTAAAGACATTTACACTTGCTGTATTGGCAAAAACGTAAGTCTTTGTAGCGGCGATCTGCCTCTTCTGGATTAAGCTTTAAAGCTTCAACCGCACGGTGCCAGAGCCACGTTTTTTTATTAAGATGCCCACTCCGAATAGCCTCAATAACTGCCATTTGCAAAGAATGTCTACCAAATTCTTCTAACGAAACGTTTTCAGCCATGGTGTTAGCTAACATTTGACTATCACGCTGTTGCCAGTGCAGATAAGGCATATTTTCAGTTAAAATATCACTCAAAAGATGTATTTTAGCTGGCATATGCACGCGCTTTACTAAGGTTTTAGCCTTACCATCAAAGCTATGCAACACTTTGGTGGCGTCACGTTCTTGACGATATAGCGTTGGCTTTTGTGTATCAAAGTTCATGGTTACTTCGAAACCACGCTCTGAAAAGCTTCGGCCTGCTTTTGTAAGCAAATTTTTACACGCTGTCGTTTCTTTGCTTTTGTTGCCAACAACCAGCCCTAAAACAAGGCGGTAGCTTAGACCTGCAAATTCAGTAAAAATTTCTTCAATTTTAGCCAAATTTCCATTTTGAGCGTGGCCGACCAAGCTTGAAAGACAAGCTTCTTCGTAAGGTGTGATTTTAGTTTTCGCCATAAAAGGCTCCTCGAAAAAGATAAAAGATAATCGTTACGAATTGAATATAATATTACTCGAACTAACTTTCAAGGTGTAGGCATAAAAAAGAGGCTCTTGCCTCTTTTTGGTTAAATATTTTTAATTATCGGCGTACGCCACCTTGAACAACGCCGCCCGTGTCGTCGCCTGGTTTTAAAATAACGCTAAAGAAGTAATAGCAGCCGCTAAGAAGGTAGCGCTCTGAGCTGAGGGTCCAGTTTGGTGTGTAGCCCACCAACCCTGTTGAAATACTTTGTAAGCCGTTCATGGAAAACTCGACCGGGGCGCAGGCTGTTTCTAGCTTTTCGGGACCGCGGGCACTCATGATTGTACCAATCCACCACGCTAAACCTAGCGCTGACAAGAACACCAACACCGTATTACCAAACTCAAACGCTTTTTCTGCGGCCATTTTAATATCCTTTTTCTCGTGTTTTTTACTGTTTGGGCCATGCCCTTATAAAATATATATTTTGAATATGGATACACACACATTGAAAGTCAAGCCCTTGGCGTGTTGCCTAAGTAACAAAGCTGAGTGTGTGTTGCAAAAAGTTCTTGCGTGCGGTTCGCGTCTGCCTTACAAGGGGCAGCTGTATTGCGTAACACTTTTATTCTTCAACCGAGGAGAACTTTATGCCCCACAACAATAATTCGATTGAGGCCACAAAAGCATCTAGCAAATTGCGCTTTGCCGATATTAAAACAACGCCTTCTGTGCCAACCGGTAAAATTGCGCGTTTTTCTAACTTTTTGAAAACTTTGTTTAATCGCTAATGCTGAGGCTCCCATTTGGGAGCCTTTTGCTTTATCGCCCTAAAATACGTCGCGCCAATTTACGTACGGGCAACACACCCGCGGCTTCTACACCCATTAAAAACAGAATGCCGCCAAGGCCAATTGCACCCACCAGCCATAGGCCTTCTTGAATGATGCCGCCGCCATAAGCGAAGATATTTTTATATAAAGCCAAGCAGGCGCCCATAACAAGGCCCACGACCAGTGCTTTAGTTAGGGGGCGCATCAAGGTGGTAAATTCAATGATAACCACTTGGCGTTTTTGCAGCATAGACAGCTGGAAGAGCGCATTCACCCAGCCAGAAATAGCCGTCGCCACCGCAATGCCAACGTGCCCGAAGTATTGCATAAGAATAACATTAGCAATTATATTTACCCCCAGCGCTAACACACTGGCTTTAACCGGCGTTTTGGTATCGCCCGCCGCAAAGAAGGCCGTGGCTGTGAGTTTGGTGAGGATATAGCCTGGCAGACCCGCCGCGTACCCCATCATGGCCCATGCTGTTAGTTGTGCAGCATCGGTGGTAAAGGCGCCATGTTGCAGCACCGTGGCCAGTAATTCTTCCGCCAGCACAAACAGCCCCACAAAGGCCCCAAGGCCTAATGCCATCGCGCCCACAAAGGCTTTACTGAAGGCGGCGCTGGCTTCTTTTTTGTGGCCTGCCGCTAAGGTTTTGCTGAGGTGCGGCAGCAGAACCGTCGCGGTGGCAATGCCAATAAGCGCCAGCGGAAACTGATAAAAACGGTTGGCGTATTGCAGGTATGAAATGGCGCCGCTGCCCAGAAAACTCGCGAGGAAGTTATCGATCAAAAAACTAATTTGTAGCACACCAACGCCAAGGGCAGCAGGGCCTAAGCGGCGCCATAAATCTGACAACAAGGCATGTTTCGGGAGGCCAAACGTTAAGCGAACGCCTACCCGCTTAAGCGCATTCATCATAAACAGAACTTGCAGCACGCCGCCCAAAGGCACAGCAATGGTTGCTGCTTTAACTGGGCTTATATCGTAGGTAGGTAAAATAAGCAGGCAGCCCAAAAATGCAATATTCAATAGTGCTGGCACCGCGGCATAAGCCGCAAACCGTCCCCACGTATTACAAATAGCGCCCATAAACGCAGCGCCAGAGATAAGCATTAAATACGGGAAGGTAATGCGTCCCAAACTAACAGTCAGGTCAAAGCGTTCGGCATCGCCCACAAAGCCCGGCGCCAGTATGTTCACCAGTTGCGGCATAAAAATTTCAGCCAGAATGGTCACGGTTATCAAAACGCCCACCAGCGCCGTAAACACGCTGCTGGCAAATTTAAGTGCGGCGGCATCTGACTTGCTTTTCTCGGCCGATAGAAGCGGCACAAACGCCACGTTAAACGCCCCCTCCGCGAACAAACGACGCAGTAAATTAGGGAGGATAAGCGCCACAAAGAACGCATCGCTAGCCGCGCCTGCACCCAATTTGTTGGCCATAACAATATCGCGCAGGAAGCCCAGCACGCGGCTGGCGGCGGTCCAGAAACTAACAGTGAAGGAGGCGCGAAGCAGGCTCATGGGGGCACTATAGCGCACCTTGTATGAAAAAACACCCTTGTGTTTTATTAAATGTATATATAGAGTATGTTCAACAGCAAGCGCTGTATCTACTTCCCTTTTTGATGTAACTAGGAGTATCTCTTATGCAAAAAACTTTCCCCGCGGCCGACCTTGCAAGCTGTCAGGCTTTTTTAGCAGCAAAACTTGGTAACGATAGCGCAAACCGTAGCGTGCTTGAATGCATTCTTACCAGAAAAGAGGATGGTCATGAAGACCGCCACGTTGTGCAGGTTAATGTTGAGGCTTGGAACAAAGGTCCAAAAGTAGGCGGCACAGCAAATATATTTATGTATGAACGCACAGAAAATGACCCTAAATGGGATTGCTATGGTTCTGCTGAACATGACTTAGGTGTTTTTCATCCCGAAAATCACGGTGAAAAAATGCCTACTGGCTATGATAACGATGAAGAAGTACTTTATCTGGATCAATTCTTTGCGGCATGGTTGCCAGCAACCTTCCCTGATTTAGAGCTGACTGAAGCGCAAGTTCTTTCGTAAACATAAAAAACGCCTTGCCATTTTGGTGGGGTGTTTTTTTATTGTCTTTTTGTTAAGTATACGCTACAACCAAATAACTTATTGAGCCATCATATTTTTTAAAGGAGCACTTCATGCCTGATGACCCTCTTAAACACTTTCGTAACTTTCTGAACCCAACCCTACAATGTCTTGGCATGCCTAAAGAACATATTACCGCCCTGTTTGCAGCGCCGTACGACAATTTAATTTCGCAACAATTTTCCTTCTCGCCGCCAGTATTTTATAATGAGAGAAAAGCGCGTGTGCATTTTGCTTTTGTGGAAGGAGAACACGAACCGCCATGGCCCTTTTATATTATCGTTGATGATGATATTTCGGCTGAACAGAATAACAACGTCATGCTTATGTTTCCATGCGAAGAGGGCTGTCAGTTTTTTATTAATATCCAACGGCGCAGCAAAAATGACTTTGTTGTCAGGTGTACCAGCGGAGGTGCTGAAACTATTTATCTCCCTTTTATGCCGCAAGATATAAAAGTGCCTGCTCATAGTT
Source organism: uncultured Alphaproteobacteria bacterium (assembly GCA_937928525.1). Taxonomy (GTDB): domain Bacteria; phylum Pseudomonadota; class Alphaproteobacteria; order UBA2136; family UBA6156; genus CALFWJ01. The sequence continues at coordinate 4,344 of CALFWJ010000112.1, forward strand.
GGTTTCTGAACGATACAATATTTACGCCAAAAATGCGCAAACTTCTGTTACGGCTTACGGACAAAGATTTTTCTTTGCCTGGCACAAGATAAACACTACAAAAAACGCCCCGCTGTCTAAGTGGGGCGTTTTTGTTGCGTTTTGTTGCGTTTTCCTCTATTTTGTATTGAATACCTATCTTACTCATTCCGTTTGGAGACCCCCCCCATGACCATACAAATAAGGGGCGTTGAAAACCCTACCCACCAAGACATATTGGATTTTTATGCCTTAGTACAACACCGGTTAAATAGCGCAAATAATACCATTATCTTGCAACATGCTTCTATGATTATTCCTGGCTATTATAACCCGCATCTTGACTTTAAAGTTCGGCATATTATCTCGTTTGAAATCATTATGGCCAACAACAACATGCGTGTTCTTGCTGCTAAACGTTATTGCTTTGTTAATACGCTAGGCAAAACGTCTATCACCAACGATGACTGTTGGGCGTATGACGCAGCAGGCACAAACAACATTATGCCGTTGGAAGATTTTATCCCTCACTGGCAACGAACGCTTGCTGGTGGTGACTTAAAATCACTTATTGTTGGCATACCAGAACCCTTAACCCTTACTTCCGTCAGGAGAAAAGAATGACTCTCGAACATCAAAAACAACCCAATTGCTGGCCTTTAGGGCCAGCTTTTTTGTGTCTGTTTTATGAGGTTGACGTATTTTCGCCCATGGCCGCCATAATTTTAAGGTCATACAACAGGTTTTGAGCGTCGCGCGGGCTGAGGGCGTCTAGGTCTAGTTTTACTAACTTATTTTCTAACGCACTTGGTTCTTTTTCCGTATCTGCAATATTAACATTAGAAATAGCAGCGCTGTGCTCCGAATTTGCAAATAGCGGCATTTCGGCAGCCTGTACGGCTTTACCGGCACTGCCAGCGGCCTCTAGGTTAGCCAGTAAGTCTTGCGCGCGCTTAAGTACGGGCTTTGGCACGCCCGCCAGTTTAGCCACATGGATGCCGTAACTCCCTGGCGCCGCACCATCTTTAACCTCATGTAAAAAGACAATATCACCGCGCCATTCCTTTACCGCAACATGGTGGTTGGTGACGGTGGCGAAGGTATCCGCCAGCGTGGTTAATTCGTGGTAGTGGGTAGCGAACAGGCCACGGGCTTGGCACGCCGTCACTAAGTGCTCTACGCAGGCCCACGCAATACTGAGGCCATCGTAGGTTGCGGTGCCTCGGCCAATTTCGTCTAGAATGACAAGGCTTTTGGGGGTGGCATGGCTTAAAATGTGGGCGGTTTCCACCATTTCTACCATAAAGGTCGACTGGCCTTCTGCTAAGTCATCGCTTGCACCAAGGCGGCAAAAGATTTTATCCACCACGCCAATGTGGGCGCTGGCCGCAGGTACAAAATACCCTGCCTGCGCCAACACTGTAACCAGCGCATTTTGCCGCAAGAAGGTGCTTTTACCCGCCATGTTTGGCCCCGTTACCAGCCACAGCTGGTGACCTGATAAAGTCGTACTGTTGGGCATGAAATTCTCAACCGTTGTCTCCACCACGGGGTGGCGCCCGCCCTCAATGTTAAACGTCGTGCTGGCGTCTATGGTGGGTTGAACGTACCCGCGCCGCGCCGCAATTTCGGCGCCGCTTTGCACCACGTCAATGGTGGCCAAAGCGTCTGCTGCGGCTAAAATAGCGGGGGCAGCAGTGCTGATCATGCCTACCAGCTCTACAAAAATTTCTTGCTCGCGCGCGAGGGCATTGGCTTCAGCGGCGCTTAAATCTTGCTCTAGGACCATCAATTTCTCGGTGGTGAAGCGCTGACATTGGGTGGTGGTTTGACGGTGAATAAAATGCGCAGGAATACTCTCGAGGCCATCTAACTGGCCTTTGCTCACTTCAAAAAAGCGGCCCCATACTTTGTTATATTTAAGCTTTAGGTTCAGGCCCGTGGCCTCTGTTTCTGCCGCCATAAGCTGCTGCAAGAGCGTGTTGCCGTCGCGCATCAAGGTGCGGTACTCTTCTAGCTTATCGCAGTAACCTGCTGCCACAAAACCGCCATCCCGCGCTAATAGCGGTAAATTATCGTCTTCGGTACTGCGTAAAGCTTGATTAAGTTGCTGTGCGGTTACTTCCAGTCCTGCTATTTTTGTCAATACGGAAGATAAAACGCCACCCGCACCCTTACCATTTTCAATTATGGAAATAACTCCAGGAAGTTGCTGCACCGTATCCCGCACCGCTGCCACATCACGTGGGCCGCCGCGGCCAAGAGTCAGGCGGCTAATGGCCCGGGCCATATCGGCCGTTTGTTTTAAGGCCGCGCGGGTATCGCTACGCAGCGCCGTATTTTCTAGCATAAAGTTTACAGCAGTGTGGCGGGCAGAAATCTTTGCTACGTCGGTGAGCGGGGCATTCAGCCACGTCGCGAGCATCCGTGCGCCTGCGGCAGTGACGGTGTTATCTACCGCATGGGTCAGGCTGCCTTTTTTAGCGCCACGCAAGGTAGCCGCCAGCTCTAGGTTGCGGCGGGTGGCGGCGTCCATCTCGACGTGACCGCCAGCGCGGATAATTTGCGGCCGCTGCAATTCTGGCATTTTACCCACCTGCGTGAGACGGACATAACCCAGCAGTGCGCCCAACGCCAGTTCTTCATTCGCGTTGCCCAGCGCCAGCGCCGTTAAACTTTCCAGCCCGTAAGCCACCATCACGTCATCGCGCGCGCCACTGGTGGTAAACAGCGCGTCGTTTTGAGTCATTTTGTTAAGGGGCCAGAATTGCTCTAGCACACGGCTATCCTCTTCGGTTACCAAAACTTCAGCGCCGTTTAAGCGCAATAACTCGCCGCCTAATTGACCAATTTGAACGGTTTGAACGCCTACTTCTCCCGTAGAAACGTCTACCCAAGCCAAACTTGCAACATCTGAATTTATTTTAACCGCCACTAAATAGTTGTGCGCGCCCGCGTTAAGCAAACCATCTTCGGTGAGGGTACCGCCGGTGAATAGGCGCACCACTTCACGCGTGACCAGCGCTTTGTAACCGCCGCGGGCCTTGGCTTCTTCGGGGGTTTCGGTTTGGTCGCACAGAGCTACTTTGTGACCAGAATCAATAAGAGTAGCAATATACCCTTCCGCCGCGTGATGAGGCACACCGCACATGGGCATACCTTTTTCGTCTTTGCTGCTCCGTCGTGCGGTAAGGGTAATGCCCAGAACGCTGCTAGCCACTTCCGCGTCGTCGCCAAAAAGTTCGTAAAAATCACCCATGCGATAAAACAACAAAAAGCCTGCGTGCGCGGCCTTAATGGCTTTGTATTGCTGC
>CALFWJ010000113.1 GCA_937928525.1 uncultured Alphaproteobacteria bacterium
CTCGAAAAAATGATATCACCCCGCCAAGTAAGCATCTCACGTATTTTGCAGCACGTTCGCCCCGGGAATATTATTGGCGTTCACACTGTGCGCGAGCAACAAGCAGAAGTCGTCGAACTTATTCTATCACCAGAAGCACCATTGGTTGGCGTTCACCTACGCGATTTAAATCTTCCCGAAGGCATGATGCTCGGTTGTATTATCCGTAGCAGCAAAGGCCAAGTGGTCATGAACGACGGCGACGCCATCCTTAAAGCTCACGACCATATTGTGCTCTTTACCACCCAATCTGCCGTTGCCCATATTAATAAACTGTTTTAATTAAAAACATGATTCGCCTCAGCCCCATTTTATTCATCCTCGGTTGGCTCACGGCTGCCTTTGGTGCCACAATGGCTATTCCGGCTGTTTATGCGTGGCTGCTTGGTGCATCTTCTATGGTTGCCTTCACCGAAAGTGCGCTCACCTGCATGTTCGTTGGCGCCTCTTTAGTGCTCATGAATCAACAACGAGAACTTAAGCTCCGCTACCGAGAAGGCTTTGTCATTACGGCACTTGTCTGGGTAGTTCTGTCGGCACTTGCGGCCGTACCACTTTATCTTTCAGGTGCCTCAGGCGGCAGCATAACTGATGCTCTGTTCGAAGCCACCTCAGGCCTCACCACCACAGGCGCTACAGTCTTTTCAGGCCTCGACGATATGGAAAAACCCATTCTTCTTTGGCGTGCTCTTATTCAATGGCTTGGCGGTATGGGTATTGTTGTGCTGGCTGTAGCCGTGCTGCCATTTTTAGGTATTGGGGGCATGCAGCTCTATAAATCAGAACTTCCGGGCGTCAGCAAAGATAAACTCCAACCCCGCTTAAAAGAAACAGCCCGCGCCCTCTGGAGCGTATATCTCGTGTTCACACTTGCCTGTACCGCTGCTTATACCTTAGCAGGTATGCCCCTGTTCGAAGCCATCTGCCATGCCTTCACCACAGTATCTACAGCAGGTTTTTCAACACATGACGCCTCAATTGGCTATTATCAAAGCAGCCTCATAGAGCTCGTCGCCATGGTGTTTATGCTTGCAGGCGCCGTTAACTTTACACTGCACTATCGCGCCCTGAGCCAACTTGATTTAAAACCCTATAAGCAACAAGAAGAACTCAAACTTTTTGCGGGAATCATCGCGCTTGTTGTTCTTATTGGTACAATGGTCCTAATCAACTACGATGTCTTTACATCATGGCTTACCGCAGCCCGCTATATGCTCTTTAACACCGTATCTATTATAACCACCACAGGCTACGGTACCGCCGACTACGCAGCTTGGCCCGTATTTATCTCATTAATATTTCTTATTTTAATGTTTATTGGCGGCTGTAGTGGCTCAACCAGTGGCGGCATGAAAATGCTTCGTATTTTGGTTATTCTCCGCCATGGCAGCCGCGAACTTTATCGTCTGTTACACCCCAATATGGTGTCGCACGTTAAGGTCGGAAAAAGCCCTGTACCCCCGCAAGTTCTTCAAGCCGTATGGGGCTTTGCAGGTTTATATTTAGTCAGCTTTATGCTGGTTGCTCTGGCGCTATCACTCTATAACATCGATCTTATCACAGCCTTTTCAACCGCGGCTGCCGCGCTTACAAACGTCGGGCCAGCCCTAGGTACAGCTGGGCCAGCAGGCACTTATGCGCACTTCCCAGATGGCGCAAAACTCATCTATTGCTTTGCTATGCTCCTTGGTCGCCTCGAAATGCTCACACTTTTAATTTTATTTATGCCAGGATTCTGGCGCCGCTAACCGTTATCTGTTATATCTAGTGGCTTGATTTATTATTTTCGCGTCTTGTCATCGCTCCTTATGTAGCGCCAACTACACTGCGTCGCTTGCGCTTAGCAAAAATAATAAATCAAGCCACTACAAAAAACATAGTGAAAAGAACGGATACTCATGCTTAAACTTATTTTTGCTCTCACAGCACTCATTAGCTTACCTTTGGCTGCCAGCAGCAGCGGTGAAACGCCAAAAACCACCATTACCAAACCTACCGAAGTCAGCCTAGAAATCCAGGCAGCTACCCGCATGGCCGAAAGCTGGTTTAACACCCTAACAACCTTAAAAGCCGATTTCAGCCAAAGCGTGAATAACCGCACTCAAATTGGTCAGTTTTACTATCAACGCCCGGGTAAATTCCTCTGGAAATATGCCGAACCCACGCCCCAAAAAATCATCAGCACTGGCGCGTATGTGTTCTACCACGACGAAACCAGCGATCAAGTCACGCAAGTGCCGCGCTCAATGCCGCTCGTACAATTACTTACCGCTAAAAAAGTGAACCTGAACAACAAAACTTTTAAACCTCTAAGTGCGAGCCAAACGAAAACAAGCTTTAACCTTAATGTGGCCCTTATGGCCGACGATACCGAAGACGGGCGGTTTAATCTCACTTTCGCTAAATCACCACGCACGCTACAAAAAATTACCATGACCGACGTGCTCGGCAACCAAACCATTATCCGCCTTAGCAATACGCAACTTGGCCAAAAATTGCCCGCGCGTTTATTTAAATTTACTCCACCTCAATACGAAGAAAACTAAAATGACGCTCGCAATCCTCTTCCCAGGCCAAGGCAGCCAACACATTGGCATGGCCGCCAGCTTCGCCGCTCACCCCAGCACTCAACATTTATTTAATCAAGCTAACAGCATTCTTGGTTTTGACTTAACAGATCTCATGCTCAACGGCACCGAAGAAGAACTACGCCAAACCGAAAACGCTCAACCCGCCCTTTTACTGGCAGGTATAGCCGCATGGACTTATCTTAACGTCCAAAACCCAAACTTGAACGTAGCAGCATTTGCAGGCCATAGCCTTGGTGAATACACAGCGCTTGTCGCCGCAGAAGTTACCAGCTTCGAGGATGGCCTCAAGCTTGTGCGTCAACGAGGCGAACTAATGGCGGCCGCCATGCCGCAGGGGCAGGGCGGTATGAGCGCTGTTTTAGGGTTAGACATTAAAACAACCAGCACAATTGCAGAAAAACATGGTGTCTACGTTGCTAACGATAATGCCGAAGGGCAAATTATCCTCAGTGGTGAAGCGACCAAACTCGCCGTCAGCAAAGAAGACTTAAAAACCGCAGGCGCCAAACGCGTTATGCCGCTCCCTGTTGCTGGCGCCTTTCACACGCCTTACATGCAATCAGCCGCCACTAAAATGGCTGAAATCTTACAAGATGTAACCTTCCACGAGCCCACAGCTCCCGTTATCCTCAACACCACCGCTAAAGCGAGCCAAAACCCAAAGGAAATAAAAGAAAATCTCCCCACGCAAATCACCAGCCCTGTCCGCTGGCGCGAAACAATGGATACTTTGGCGAGCCAAGGCATTACAGATGTGCAAGAACTCGGTGCAGGCAAAGTGCTCTCAAATCTAGCTAAACGCAGTGCGCATCATTTTGGAGCAACAAGTCTAACAGAGATATAAAATCAAATACGCAGCTCATAACGAGCAGTTATGGGTCAATTTTAGTCAAAACTTAGCTTTAATAAGGCAAATTTAATCAAAAATAGCCTTAAAAAATGCAAAATAAGCCTAAATTGAGCGTAATTGACCTTTTTTGACCACGCATGGTAAATTCCCCTTGACAGAAGCCAGCCATAGAGCTAAAAAGCACCTAAGTACCCCGCCATGTGGTGACACGATAAAGCTTATTTAATAAATTTTATCAATAATCATTGCGACATAGCGGACATTATTAAACTGGTACTTTAATTATAAATGTAAAAGAAAGTCATAATATGACCAACGTTCGTACAGTCTCTAAGTACAAAATCTGTCGTCGCCTAGGTGAAAACCTTTGGGGCCGTGACAAATGCCCAACTAACAAGCGCCAATCTGGCCCTGGTATGCACGGTGCACGCCGTAAAAAGCTCACTGACTTTGGTATCCAGCTTCGCGAGAAGCAAAAGCTAAAAGGATACTACGGTAACGTGAGCGAAAAACAATTCCGCCGCATTTTCGCCGAAGCCGTACGTCGTAAAGGGGACACCTCAGAAAACCTTATCGGTCTTCTAGAAGCCCGCCTAGACGCCATTGTTTACCGCCTCAACTTTGTTGCTACCCCCTTTGCTGCGCGCCAACTTGTTAACCACAAGCACGTCCTTGTTAACGGCAAATGCGTAAACATTCCTAGCTACCGTTGCAAACCCGGCGACGTTATTGAATTGCGCGAAAAAGCTCAAGGCATTCCACAAGTTATTGAATCAGTTGAGAAAATTGAACGTGAAGTTCCTGAGTACCTCAATCTAGACCCTAAAGCTTTTAAAGGTTCATATATCCGTATGCCACAACTAGACGACGTACCATACCCAGTTCAAATGAACCCGAACCTCGTGGTTGAATTCTACAGCCGTTAATCAGAAGGTTAAGGCAACACAAAAGGCAGCTCACGGGCTGCTTTTTTATAGCTTAAACTCTAAATTAAGAAGCGAAGCGTTTTTGCATAAGCTCTTGTTGGCGTTGATGCTTTTCAGCAATCTCATTTGCAACTTCATGGGCAATTTTTTGCGTTAACCCAAGCTCGGTTACTGCTTTTTCAGCAGCAGAACGGGCTGTTGCTTCGTTTTCCATTAAGGCATTCACGTAGGCTTTACTGGCATATTTTGTAATGTCGGTATATTCAACCATATTGATGTCCTCCCTTATTGTTGATGCGGCAGCTCTTCCCTTAAGAGCATCTAAAGCCGTGTATAAAGTTTAAGCAATTTAGGCATCTTCAGCAAGGGCTTAAAGTCTTCATAAAAACAACAAGTTAAAGCTAGACTTGACAAAAACAAGCAAATTAGGCACAACAAGAAGAAGATTAAAAATGAATTGAAAGCACGAAAATGGCAGATAAAACCAATATTCAACAAATCATAGATGTTGCTAT
>CALFWJ010000114.1 GCA_937928525.1 uncultured Alphaproteobacteria bacterium
AATGGCGTTATTTTTACCTGCCTGCACCGCCGAGAAAACCCCCACGGCAGCCCTTAAAGCATTAGAAGAAGGTAAGCCCACCAAGGCTTTAAGCATTCTTAAAACGCAACTCGCCGCAACCCCAGAAGATTTAGCCCTTAACACTCTAGCAACCCGTGCCGCCCTCGAGGTATGCGCGCAATCAAACTGCTTCACAACTCATAACACCACAACACCAGACCCTTTACTGGCAGATTTAACCCGCTACGCCGCCCGCGCCACAAAACCTGCTAAACTAGAAAAACAAAACCTAGATCTGCGCATTACTACGGCCAAAACAGCTCTGCAAATTATGGCCGCAGAAAATCAACCGGCTACAATGCTGGCCGCTATTCAACTCACACCAGATTACGCGCGTACACCCTACATCACAGCGCTGGCAGATGCGGTCAAAACAGCCCTTAAAACCGCAGACAAAACAACAGCGCTCACGCTCCTTCTTCCCATCACGCGCGACGATGCCTTTCCTAAAAGCACCCGCAATCTTGCCGCCTATATGCATGGCCTACTCAACAAAAAAGAAACCTTCGCCACCGCCAACATGGTGGCCTTAAAAGCTAACAAAGGCGCTGGTATCCCGCCTACATTGTGGGGCGATCTGCCATATATATGGAGCCTTCTAAACCCAACTCCCCAAACTTTCTTTAAAACCTACGATACCGAAATGACATCCTTAGCCAAGCTCGCTAACCCCGCGTCGCGCGCGGCCATTGCCAACAGCTTGGCCGATATTGCCAGTAAAAATCCAACCCAAAAAATCCAATTCACCACCCGTCAACTAGCTCTAAACCCAGAAGATACAGCCGCATGGGGCACCTACCTCCCCAACCTCAAAGCGTACCTTAGCAATACAGGCGATACCAACCTACTCACTAAAATTGACCCTCTTAATATTCCCGCAGATGTCCGCGTGGCTTACAACACAACGCTGTTTGAATTGGTAGAACCCTTTGCTGCCCAAAACCGAGAGCCTCTTGCGCTCCTTAAACAAGTTGCTCTACAAGAGATGCCCAAACCCAGCCAAGTTAGGCTCGAAAAACTCGTTAAAGCAGGCCTAGAAAACGCATTAAATCGCCAGAAAATGGACATCGTCCTAGCCTACGCCGCTTTCCGCCCAAGCGTTGCGCAAAACAGCCGCCGCCTTATTGTACCCGTGGTCGTAGACGAAATTAAGGCCGAATTTACCGCTAACACCTTCGATAAAGTCATTACCTACGGCGATTTTCTTAAAGAAGATTTAGGCGTTAACTTCGACCTAGATGCGCTCCTCTTGCAAACTTATAATACGTACCTTAAAACCACTAAAGTGGCCGACAAATTAAGTGCAAATAACCCCGAATGGCTCCTGCGCGATGAACCTTTTAACCTTGGTGCCAAGTTTGCATTTCTGCAAACACGCTTCGCCGAAAAACCTCTCACCACCGATAATATCTTAAAAGATATCGTCAGTAATGCTACCAATGTCTATGGCACACCCACAGCCTTCTACCGCCTTATGCACCTCTTTAACGACACAACATTTCCGCCCACCGAGCGTGTTCAATACCTCCGTGCAGCCATTAAAAATAGCCTAGAAAAAGACAAAGACCTCTCCGCACTCGCCACCGCAGGCATTGGTTACCGACTCCATAAAAAGCATCAATTAAATCTTAATTTTATCGCCACCGAAAGCCTTGCCCGCACCGATGATTTAACAGAAGAGCGTAAACTTTGGCAGGGCGCAGAAACCGACCTGCGTGCCACATGGCAAACAGCCCAACCTGCCTACTTTATGCTTATGCAAGCCATCGATGCCTTCGACAGCAATAATAAAGCCGATGCCGCTAACCTCTTTAATCAAATCACCAGTAGCTATTATCTCAAACAGGCCGAGCCTTACTTCGCGCATTACGCTAAAACCGTTAATAACGCGCTTGGTTGGTACGTACCCGTTAATATTCTGCAAACGCCCATCGCTTATATTGGCGTGCACACCACAAATATTAACCAACGCGGCAGCCTAACAGAACTAGACGTTACTCTTATTAATCGTGTCGGCAGCACGCGCCACAATAACCCAGAAACACTGGTAAGTAACCACGCCGCAGTGTACCGCGCAACACTGCCGGGTGCCCTCGATTTCAATCAAAATCAAATCACACTAGACAGCAGCGATAAACAACAAGTTATTCTACCAGAACCCTTCGAGAGTATCTTTGGCGACGTCACTCGCCTTAAACAAGGCGTCAGTAAAAACGGGACGCAACTTCTTAAAGCCTATACAGAAGAAGGCGGCAACACACCGCAAACATTCATTCGCGTGAGTGCGCTCAGCACACTGCCATTATTCCCAACTGGAAATTACCAAGTTGAGCAACTTATTTCCCCCAGTGATGCAAACACAGATGGTATTTTGGCGCCTAAAACAATCTTTAGCATTGCCGTAGATGCCTCCGATCCCATTAACCTCTCCAGCCAAGGCCAAGCCATTGGTAATGGGCCTATTTACCCTATTAGTGGTAAAATGACGCACTCAAGCGGCACCCAACCGCTTAAAATAACGGGTTTCTTCACACCAGAAAAAAATCTGATTAACTTAAGTTTCAATTATCCGCTCGCCAGCGAAAACCGTTTTGTTAAAGCCGCTGCCCGGTGCCAACAGCTGGGCAAGAAACTCATCTGTGCGGCCCACAACGCCCACTCAAACCGTCAGCAATATACCAGCCATACAACAGGCACGATGACCACGTGGGAAGCTTGGCAAAAAGCTCAAACAGCCCGCGTCAATACTTTTAAAACCCGCGAGAAAAAACGCCAAACAATCGCTGCAGAAAAAGCAGCAGAAACACCCAATATCATTCCAGAAAGCATCAGTGCCACAACATCTGTGTCGCTCACACAACCATAAAGTTATGCTTAATTTTAAGCTAAAAAACCGCCCTTATCGGCGGTTTTTTTGCAATGTAATCAGTCTAAGCAATATCCACTAGTTCAGCATCAGGGAATGCCTTTAGCACGTTTTGAATATCAGCATTTTCGGTTTTCAATCGCATTATCGTTTCATCCTTTTCACGGCTTTTTGTTTCCGTTAACGTTTCAATCGGTTGGTTTGTTGGCATATCAGAAGACACAAGTTCCACCGCCCAATTGTCGCTCGTTGCTTTATTTAATGTCGCACGCAATTCACGCACCAAAGTCGCAGCATCGTGTAACCCTGGCTCAATCTGAACCGATACTTTTAACGGCGCCACCGCCACAGGCCTTGCCTGCTGGGCTAACATTTGCCCCAAACTTAAACTTTCAGCCTGCACAACTTGTACAATTTCTTCCCAAGTTGCCGGTAATTGCGGCGCAGAAGCGACAGCAGCTGGCGCCTCTTCCCAAGGCGGTACATCAGCAGCAGATTTAGCAACAGATTCAACAACAGCAGGCTCAGCAACAGCAGGCACAACTTCTTCCTCAATCCCGGCACCCACATCAGGCTTTTTTACAGAGGGAGCTTCCACCTGAATATGATCAATAGTACCATTCTTAGCCGCCGTCACCAACTGCGCCACAGGCGGTAGCGCCGCCAAGTGCGTTAACCGTACAACGGCCATTTCTAATGCCTCAAACGGACGCGCGGCCGCTTTTACATCGCTCACCGCTTGGCTTAAAATCTGATACGCACGGCTTAAATTCTCTAACGGAAGTTCAGCCACTAACGGCACACCACGGTTTTTTTCTAATTCGGTCAACGTGCCGGAATTTGCCAAGTTAGGCACAATTTTTAACCGTGTGAGTAAGTGCAAAAGCTGCAAAACATCTGCCGCAACCAACGCCGCATCTTGGCCATGGGCATATAAGTCTTCACATAGTTTCAACGCCGCAGTGCTATCGCCTTTAAACACCGCGTCTAATAAATCGTACAACCGCGTCACATCAGCCTGCCCCAGCATCACGCCTACATCAGCCGCTGTAATACCATCCTTACCCGCTAAAGCAATGGCTTGGTCAAGCAAACTTAAGCCGTCGCGCACACTGCCATCCGCGGCTCGCGCAATACTCAAAAGCGCCGCAGGCTCCGCCTTAATTTTTTCCTGTTTTAAAATGTTGGCATAATGCCCTGCTAAATCCTCCGAAGATACCCGCTTCAAATCAAACCGCTGACACCGGCTCAACACCGTCACAGGAATTTTATTCACTTCCGTCGTCGCAAAAATGAATTTTACATTCTCAGGCGGCTCTTCCAGCGTTTTCAAAATCGCATTGAAGGCGTGCTTACTCAGCATATGCACCTCATCGATAATATAAACCTTATAGCGCCCTTCAATCGGCGCGTACGCCACCCCCTCAAACAGCTCCGCAATTTCCTCAGCTTTACGGTGAGATGCCGCATCAAACTCCAACACATCCACATGTCGCCCCGCCGCAATATTGGCCGTCGCAACGTCATCTTCTGGCCATTCAGCCTTAGGCCCATCGGTGCAATTCAGCGCCATGGCCATAATCCGCGCGGTCGTGGTTTTCCCCGTCCCACGAATACCCGTGAGCACATAAGCATGATGAATTTTATTCGTCTCAATCGCATTTGTCAGCGTTTGCACCAGCGCACTTTGCCCCACCAATTCGCCAAAGTTCCGCGGCCGATACTTCCGCGCCAGTACTAAATACTCCGCGTTTTTTGCTGCGCTATCTACTGTATTTTTAGTCAAATCTGTCATACCCCCACCATAGCAAATTCCCCCCGCCGTAGCGAGGGGAATTATAGCAGCATGACTAAATTTTAGAGATTTTTAATCCCACTTACGCCTATCTTTCCAGTAAACTATACTAAGAATAAAACAGAACAAAGCCGAGCTTATAGCTAATATAGGATGCACACTCCAAAAGCATATCAACACATAAACACCCAACAGACCGTGGAAACCAGATAAAATGTAAGCTGCCATACGCATGTTTCTACAATGAGCTTCAATAGCTTCAACCCTGTGAGGGTCAGGTTTTGCAATCATAAAATGACTCCTTTTAAAACGAAT
>CALFWJ010000115.1 GCA_937928525.1 uncultured Alphaproteobacteria bacterium
TCGGTTAGGGTATGTGCAACAAAACGGACTTGACCTGCCGTTAGTTTGGGTACTTTAGAGTTTGACCAGGTAAAGTCATGTTGCTCGCTACGACAATTTGACAAGCGATAGAGCATTTCATCGTCTACATAAATGGCAAGCCAGTTAGAGGGCGTTTGACTTGGTGTCACAAGTTTAAGCATGGGAGATTTTCCTTTTACGGTAAAACAGAAGTGGAGATTTTTCTGGGTCTTTGTTATAAAGACATATTCATAATTTAAGGATACGCCCATATGCAATTGCCGTCTAGTTTAAGCGCCACTTCTTACATCATTGCCATAGCAAGTGGTAAAGGGGGGGTTGGCAAATCTACAACAGCCATGAATTTAGCCATTGCTTTAGCCGCTACAGGCAAGAGCGTTGGTTTGCTAGATGCAGATATTTATGGCCCCAGCCAACCTCGTATGCTGGGCGTTAAAGACGTAGAACCTGAAAGTGATGGCCAAATTATTCAGCCCGTATTGGCACATGGTGTAAAAATGATGAGCATGGGCTTTTTGTTAGAAGAGGAAATTCCGACCGTTTGGCGTGGCCCAATGGCGCAAAAAGCGTTAATGCAACTTATTGGTGATGTTAATTGGGGCGAACTTGATGTTCTGATTGTGGATATGCCACCGGGAACGGGTGATATTCACCTTAGTTTGTGTCAAAAATTGCCAATTAGTGGTGGGGTTATTGTTTCCACACCGCAAGACATTGCTTTAATCGATGCCCGTAAGGGTTTGGAAACATTTAAGAAGTTAGAAACAGAAGTGTTGGGTATTATTGAAAATATGAGCGTTTTTTGTTGCCCGCATTGTGGTGAAGAAAGTCATATTTTTGGGGCTGAAGGTGCGCAAAAAATGGCTGCTGACTTAGATGTTGATTTGTTAGCGGAGGTGCCCTTGTCGCTTGATATTCGTACTGCTGCAGACAGTGGTAAAGCTTTATTGATTAACGAGCCTGATAGTGCTAGCGCTGAAATTTACCGTACCATTGCTGCTAAAATTTGGGATAAGTTAGAGAATATTCCGACCGTTCAATACTTTGCTGAAGCTGCTGCGGCTGAAGCAGCAGCGGCGCTGGCGGTAAAATCTGCTGAAGCTGGGCCGGTTAAAGTTGTTATTGAGTAACTAAGATTTAGCGGCGGCCGAAGAGTTTTTCGATGTCTGTGTGCGCCAATTCGATGTAAGTGGGGCGACCGTGGTTGCATTGGGCGCTGTTAGGGGTTGTTTCCATTTGACGGAGGATGGCATTGAGTTCGGCTTGGCTGAGCTTGCGATTGGCGCGGATGCTGCCGTGGCACGCCATGGTGGAGAGGAAGTTTTCCAGTTTTTCTTGCACGGTTACATTGGCCTTGAGGCTGAGGACATCTTCAAGAATATCTTTCATTAAATTTTGGGCGTTAAGTGGACCAAGCAAGGCTGGCGTGGCGTGGATGCTCATGGCAGTAGGGCCAAAGGCTTCAAGTTCTAGACCTAGAGTTAAGAGTTCTTCTGTTCTGGCAGTCAGCACCTCGATTTCGTGGGGTTTGAGTTCAATGATTTCGGGGACTAACAAAGGTTGGCGCTCGACGCCGGTGGGAGTGAGAATTTGGGTTTTGAATTTTTCGTAAACAATACGCTCGTGTGCCGCGTGTTGGTCGACTAAGACAAGCTTTTCGTCGCTTTGGGCAAGAATGTAAGTGCCAAAGGCTTGGCCGATGGCAGCGCCAAGGGGGAACTCACTAGGATTAATGTTTTCTTTGGTTTCTGGCTCGCCTTTACGGATGAGTTGGGGCGGGGCGTTAAACGCAATATTATCTGTGGTTTCATTAATTTGGGCATGGCCTTGATAAGCTGGTGCGCCTTGCGAGAAACTAGGGCGTGGCGCACTATTAAAGTTTTGTTGCTCAGGGATATTAAACGCGTTGAGGGCTTGGGTAGCGCCATCGGGCGAAGAAGTGGTGGAAACTTGCGCCAAAGCTTGGCGTACGCCGTTAAGAATAAAGCTGTAGACTTCACCACTATTGCGAAAGCGAACTTCTGATTTTGCAGGGTGGACGTTAACATCGACTTCTGTGTGTGGAACGGCGAGGAAGAGGGCGGCGAGAGGGTGTTTATCGCGCGCGAGGCGGTCGTGATAGGCTTGTTTGAGCGCACCGAGCAAGACTTTATCTTTGACGGGGCGCCCATTAATATAGAGAAATTGTTTGCGGTTGCTCTTCATGTGGAAAGTGGGGAGGGAGGTATAGCCTGTCAGCTCTAGGGTTTCGCCGCTGCTGGTCAGGCGCGTGAGGGAAAGAGGGATGCTATTGGTGCTGAAGTTTTTACCAAGCACGGTATCTAGGCGGGGCATAATGCCTTCTATGTTGTTTTGCGCAGCGGGAAGATGCAATTTTTCTTGCTCGTCTATATATAAGGTCACGCTGATATTTGGATGTGGTAGCGCAAGACGGGTAATGACATCTTCAATTTGGGCAATTTCGGTGCGGTCAGTTTTGAGGAATTTTCGGCGCGCTGGGGTAGTGTGAAATAGGCGTTTAACGTCGGCGATTGTGCCTGTTGCGAGGCTGGCGGGTTTGGGCGCGGTGTCGCTACCTGTGATTTGCCACGCGGCATCAGCACTTTGGGCGCGGCTGGTGAGGGTGAAGTCGCTCACGGAGGCGATGCTGGGAACAGCTTCACCTCTGAAGCCAAAGCTTTGAATATTGAAGAGGTCTTTGGTGGTTTCAATTTTTGACGTGGCGTGACGTAAAAGGGCTTTGGGAAGGTCTTCTTTGCTTATGCCGTGGCCGTTGTCGGTGACTTTAATACGGGTGAGACCTGCATCTTGTACGTGAATTTGAATTTGAGTGGCGCCTGCATCCAGCGCATTTTCCAGCAGCTCTTTCACCACAGATGCGGGGCGCTCCACCACTTCACCTGCTGCAATTTGGTTGGCAAGATTCTCGGGGAGGATGCGGATGTGCTTCATGATTTGAATATAACAGAAAAATTTGCGTACGATGGTGTTTTTATGCTAAAAATTGAACACACATTTACCATTTCCGTTTTTGAAAGGACTTTGTTATGAGCAAAGTAGAAACAAAGGTTGTTGATGATTCAAAACCTAAAAAAGTTGATGATTGGAGCGTCTTTATACCGCTTATTATATTTGTTGTTATTGGATTATTTCTTAATTCATTTTTTGGGTATTTAGAAAAAATATCTAAAAATATTGAAGATTTACGTATTGAATCAACAACAAATATTGATACACCGCCGGCTATTATTACCATTGAATCAAAGGGAACACCTTTAGTTGGTATTTGCGAAAAACCAATTCATACAAAAATAGCTTTTCCGAGAGAACATAAAGAATATGAAGCTTGCATGACAACTAAAATTGGTGCTGCTCAAGCTTATTGCGGAAATTTGGGCTTTGATAAAGCTTTAACTGTATCTGACGATGTTTCTCTTCCCGAACTTGAAGGTGATGGAAAGTTTAAAATAAATGGCGCTGTTGTCTGCCATAAATTTTAATAAAAAGCCCGCATTTGGTGCGGGCTTTTTATTGTGAAATAAATTCTTGTTATGCTATAACCAACGTATGAGTAAACAACTTCTTCAGCCCCCACGCGGCACCTATGATGCCTTGCCTGAACAGGCAGCGCGTTTGCGTTATATTGAAAATACTGCCCTTAAAGTTCTGGGGCGCTATGGTTTTGGAGAAATAAGAACGCCCGTTTTTGAATTTACGGATTTATTTGCCCGTAATGTTGGTAATAGCACGGATATTGTGAATAAAGAAATGTACGTGTTTGATGATAAAGGCGGCGAGAGCATGGCGTTGCGACCTGAGGGGACAGCGCCGTGTGTCCGCGCTTATTACACACACAAACTTAAACACAGCTTGCCATTAAAATTGGCTTATGTGGGTACGCCAATGTTTAGGTATGAGCGGCCACAGAAGGGGCGCTTTAGGCAATTCCACCAAATTGGCTGCGAGGTATTTGGCCCTGTTGGTCCCATGGCCGACGTAGAGGTTATTGCCGCTGGCGTTGCGATGATGCAAGCGCTGAACATTGGTGGTGATGACGTTATTGTGCGCTTAAATAGCTTAGGTACAAAAGAAGATAGAGCAAGCTACCGTGAGCTTTTGGTTAACTACTTTACGCCGCATGTCGATAAACTTTCAGCTGAATCTAAGGTGCGGCTAGAAGATAATCCGCTGCGCATTTTGGACAGTAAAGCTGAATGTGACCAAGCTTTAGTAAAAGATGCACCCATGCCACTAGACAGTTTGAGTGAAGCTTCAAACACGCATTTTAAAGCTGTTAAAGGTGGCCTTACAGCGCTTGGTATTACGTGGGAATTAGCACCAACCTTGGTGCGCGGGCTAGATTATTATACGCACACAGTATTTGAAATTCATGGCGTTGGGTTAGGGGCGCAAAGTCAAGTAATTGGCGGAGGGCGCTACGATGGCTTGTTTAACCAAATTGGTGGCGAAGATATTGCCGCTGTGGGGTGGGGCTGCGGGCTAGAGCGCCTAGACATGTTGATGCCTGAATTGCCAGAAACTCAGCGCCCTATTGTGTTTGTGGTGCAAGGTGAAAAAGCTCATGGGCAGGCGTTGCAGCTTGCTGAAGTTTTACGTAACGAGGATTTCTTGGTGTATCTGCCTCTAGATTTAAACAGTATGAAGGCGCAATTTAAGCGTGCGGATAAGTTACAGGCGCGGCTCACGATTGTTCTGGGTGAAAGTGAATTGGCCGCCGGTACGGTAACTGTAAAAGATATGGATAGCGGTGAACAAGAAGCCGTAACGCCTGATGC
>CALFWJ010000116.1 GCA_937928525.1 uncultured Alphaproteobacteria bacterium
CTCAAACCTCTGAAGTTTAGGTAAAAATTCGACTCGTCAGGTGCATTTGCTCTGCAAAATGCGCCTCTTCCTCACTCAATTGTTTAATATTGGAGGCGCCAAAAAACTACGCCCAAGCAAACCCTCTGCTGCCCCCATACCCCCAAGCAAAGGGGGGAGGCACCCCAAACAAAAAAGCAGCCACAAAAAAAGCGCCAGCGGGGGCGGGCGCTTTTATAAAAATAGAAATATTTACTCAGCAGCAGCTTCTGGTGCTTTTGCTTCAGCTTTAGCAGCAGGGGCTTCAGCAACAACTTCAGCTTTGTCCGCTTTTTTCGTGAACATGTTTTTCTCAGTAATACGGGCAGCTTTACCAGTAAGGCCACGTAGGTAGTAAAGTTTAGCACGGCGTACATCACCTTTACGAACACATTCAATTTTTTCCAAAACAGGAGAGTAGAGGGGGAACACACGCTCAACACCTTCACCAAAAGAAAGCTTACGCACAGTAAAAGAACTACCAATGCTGTTGTTGTGACGGCCAATACAAACGCCTTCAAAAATCTGAACCCGCTCACGCGTGCCTTCTTTTACCTTAACGTGTACTTTAAGGGTGTCACCAGCGCGGAAATCAGGGATTGATTTGTCTAGTTTAGCCAGTGCGTCTTGCTCAACTTGTTGAATAAGGTTCATCATTTTCTCGTCCTATTTACGTAAATTTGTAGCTGATATATAGCTCAACCCCACAAAAATGCAAGCCTTTTCTGTATTTTTTTAACACAAAAAAGGCTCGCAGAGTGACGGGGCACATTTTTCTCTATATTTTAACGCCAGTAAGCGCGGCGGGCTTGGCTTTCAATCACCACTTCATCCACAAACGAGAGCGCTGTGCGGTAATCCAAGCCTGATTCTTCAGCTAAATCCTGCACCATGCAGCTGGGGCATTCGGCGCCATTTATTTCCGCTGATGTATAAATTTCAGTTGCAATTGCTTTTAGATCTGTATGTACCATAACGGTTCCTCCACCTTTGTTGTTGTATTAAGTTATACGTATCTATAACGATAAAGTTACAAAAATTCCTGCGTTAATGCATAAAAAAGGGCGCTAAACAGCGCCTTTTCAAGTTTTACCCCACTCTAAAGCTGGTTTAATTTCCAGCTATAATCAAAATACTTAATTTTAGCATTGTCAGGGTAGTTGGCTACATGCTCTTTGAGCCAACCTTTAATATCGCCATTGTTAAAATCATCATCAAACCACTTAAAGATTTTACTAATCATCACCACATTACCGTCAATTTTAACGCCTTTAGTGGTTTCACTCAGTGTATATTTTTCTTGCTGAGCCAATTGCGCGTCTAATGTGTCTGCACGGTAAGCAACGCCTAGTAAATCAGGACAAGAAAGCGATGCGCAGTTAATCGCAAAGTGAATGCGCTCGTCACCAAGCTTGCGTAAAATTTCATGCTCAATTTCATTCAGCGTGCGCTCGGTACCATTAATGTTCCACTTAAATTTTTTCCATGGGCCACTAAAAGTGCTGCCTAAATTTCTAATACTTTCACGTTCATTGTTCGCATTAATCAAATCAATGGTCAAAAAGTTGTAAGCATTAATCCAAAACGTTTTTTGCTCAACCTTAGACAGCGTTTTAATATCAACGTTTTTTACAGCAGCTAAAGCTTCAGCATGACGCGCGTCTTTTTGCCAAGCATCGTAGTTTACACCGGTAAAAGCAACGCCTTCAGCTTTAGTTCCGCCTGTGTGTGCTTTTAATAGAGCATCAAAAGTATCCGTAAAATTACTGTAAGGCGACGCATTCACAGTGCTTGCCACAAACATAGCCCCCACAAAAGAAGCAACAGCAGCGGTTTTAAAGTGTGTTATTAAATTCATAATCAAAGTCATTTCATTTTTATTTTAAATATTCTATCACGGGCATTTTGCTTGCGCCCAGTATCTTCTTATCCGTCACAATTCATAAAAAGTTACACTAAAAAGCATATTTAGTGTGTTAATCATTGTTTTTGGCGCAAAACTGGGCTACAACACGGCATTATTATAAAGTAACGCTTTTAAAGAAGAGAGCCCACATCATGCCCACTACACCTATTCGTAACATCGCCATTATTGCCCACGTTGACCACGGTAAAACCACAATGGTAGATGCCCTCTTGCAGCAAACAGGCACCTTCGATGCCCACGCGCAAGTATCCGAGCGCGCCATGGACAGCGGCGACATCGAGCGCGAACGCGGCATTACTATTCTCGCTAAAACAACAGCTATTCACTACCAAAACCACAAAGTAAACATCGTCGACACCCCAGGGCACGCCGATTTCGGCGGCGAAGTAGAGCGTGTATTGGGTATGGTAGATGGTGTTGTACTCCTGGTAGACGCCGCAGAAGGCCCTATGCCGCAAACTAAATTTGTACTCGGCAAAGCCCTCCAACTTGGCCTACGCCCTATTCTTGTGATTAACAAAATTGACCGCCACGACGCCCGCCCTGAAGAAGTAGTCGACGAAGCCTTCGATCTGTTCGACAGCCTTGGCGCCACCAACGAACAACTCGACTTCCCAATCCTCTACGCCGTAGGCCGTGACGGCTGGGTCGCAGAGGACTACAAAAACCCAACCGACAATTGCTTTGCCCTACTTGATTTAGTTCTCAAGCACGTACCCGCCCCAGTGGTAGACGTCAACGCACCCGTACAAATGCTCTCCACAATTATCGAACGTGACTCTTACGTTGGCCGTGTCATCACTGGCCGCCTGCACAGCGGTACCGCCAAACTCAACCAAAGTATTAAAGCGCTAGACGCCGACGGCAAAGAAATTGACCGCGGTAAAATCGCCAAACTTTACACCTTCAAAGGCCTGCAAAAAGTATCAGTGGAAAGCGCTGAAGCAGGCGACATCATCGCCATCGCTGGTCTTAGCGAAGCTTATGTGGCCCACACCATTTGCGCGCCAGAAGTAACTGAGCCGTTAAAATCTATCCCCATCGATCCGCCAACACTCGGCATGACCTTCGGTGTGAACGATTCACCACTCGCAGGTAAAGATGGTAAAAAACTCACCAGCCGCGAAATTGGCACTAGGTTAGAGCGCGAATGCGAAGTGAACGTTGGCCTGCAAGTCGAACAAGGCAGCACCACCGAGTCCTTCCGCGTGATGGGTCGTGGTGAACTTCACCTCAGCGTCCTCATCGAGACTATGCGCCGCGAAGGCTTCGAGCTCTCAATTTCACGCCCAGAAGTGATTTTCAAAGAAGAAAATGGCCAAAAACTCGAACCCTACGAAGAAATTATGATTGACGTCGACGAAGCCTACGCAGGTACAGTGATGGAGAAAATGGGCATCCGTAAAGCCGAACTCACCAATATGATTGGCGACCACCACGGCAAACAACGCCTCATCTTCGAAGCCCCGTCACGCGGTATGATTGGCTACAGAAGTGAATTCCTAACCGACACCCGCGGTACAGGCATCATGAGCCGCCAATTTAAACAGTACGGTCCCATCAAATCAGCGCCAGCAGGCCGCCGCAACGGCGTGCTTATTAGCATGCTGCCGGGTGATGCCGTGGCGTTTGCCCTCTTCAACCTAGAAGACCGCGGTCGTTTCTTTATCGGTGCGCAAGAAGACGTGTACCAAGGCATGATCATTGGCGAGCA
>CALFWJ010000117.1 GCA_937928525.1 uncultured Alphaproteobacteria bacterium
TCTTGGTCGTCAGCACCTAAATAAGTGGGTTTAGAAATAACAACAGCGCCCACATCGGCCTGCCAAGCATCAATGCTCAGAGCTTCAAGGTTACCACCCTGAGCCAGGCCAGCCGCATTTAAAGCATCTTGCGCCTGCACAGGAGTTACCGTAACGCCAATGGTCAACAGTGTTAAGAAAAATAGTTTCATATAATGAGTATCCCCTAAATTTGATTAAATCAAAGAAGACTCTACTGCAAAGTTTTCAACCACGCAATTAAATCAGCTCGCTGGTCTGGTTTTTTAATGCCGTTATACTGCATTTTGGTGCCCGGCATGTATTTCTTGGGCGCCAATAAAAAGGCTTGAAGCTGCTCGTCATTCCAATTGCCACCAAAGCCAGACATCACACCAGAGTAACCAAAGCCAGCTTTCTGACCAATAGGTGCATTGTAAATACCCCAAAGGTTTGGCCCAGTTTTATTTTTTCCGCCTTCATCAAAGCCATGGCAAGCCTTGCATTTAGCTGCAACCTTAGCGCCTTTTTTAATATCGGGGATGTACGTTGCAAGGTCAAATACAGGTGCCGCTTTTTTGGGTTTTGTAGCTGCATCGGCGCCATGCTCGGCGCCTGCAACCACAATATGGTCGTGTTCTTTGTGGCTTAAAATACTGCCCGTAGCCATAAAGCGACCACCAAAGTAAACCAGCGCCAAAAGGTCTGCGGCTAAAACAACGGTGATAAAACTGCGCGTTCCTGCATCCATGAAAAAATTAACTTTATTTTTATTTTTAAACTTGTGCTCACATCATACGGCGCGCGCATAAAAGGGTCAACAGTCGCGCCAGATAAATTGAACAGGCATGGCGCATTTGCACCACTAAAAATCAAACCTCAGAAGTAAAGAAGTCACGAATAGACGCAAACACAACCGTCACAACGCGCATGAAAAATTTGAATATCCAAGCCAAGGCAGCGCCAAAAAACAAAGTCACCGCTGCAATACCTTTCCAGGTACCCATCATAATGGCGTTAATCATATCGCCTTTTTTCTCGCCGCTTTTAAGCAGCATAAACACCCAAATAATAAAGATAACAAAAAAGAAGAACGCCAAAATACGCAGCGTTGGCTCAATCACAGATACATATAAATTAGCGAAGTCAGCAACAGTCATCGTTTGTTTTACCTTTTAAATTAACCTTTTTGGCTTGCTGAGAATGTATGGTATTTGTCCGCTAAACTCAACCCTTCTTTTTGCGGTAAGTTAAACCGCGGGAAATTGAGGCCATGACCATCATTTTTCAAACCTACATAAGGCACTTTCATTTTCAACACATCGCTCCGACCAATAAAGATAGCTTCACCCGTTTCTAGGTTTCTAAAATCTTCAGGGCGCACAATGGCATCATAATCCATGGTAGTGGTGGTGGTTACGCCACTACCACGGCCGCCAGTACGTAATAAGCTGGCATCATCGTCACCGCCAGCAAAGCTAATGGTATTGCTGCTGCCTTTGCTTACTTTTTCTTTAAGTTGTTCACCCGCAATGGTGCTCATTACTTCGCAACTTTCAGGGTCTTGCAATACAAACGAAATTTTATTCCACGTGTTTCCTAAAATTTTATTACAGAAATCATCGCTGAGACCACGTTCTTTATCCTTAAGCGACGAAATGGTCTGAATAAATGGGAAGAGGCACACCTGCGCGCTCCGAGCTTGCTCAAATAACGTGTCAAAACTAGGCATGGCATAACTGCTAAATTCATCCAGTAGCGCCAAAAATACAGGTGAGGGCTTCGGCGTGGTGTTCTGAATTTGCCCCACAGCGGTGCGCAGATCAGAAATCATAATTTTTGCAAAATCAATCGCCGCTTCTTTTTTAGAAAGCATGGGTAGCGCCACATAAATGAGCTGGTTCTGTTTCACCGCATCCAATAAATCAACATCAGGGTTATAGCTGTTGAGCACTTTACCCGCTTCTCCCATCGAGTAATTAGAAAGCCGACCAGATAAATCGCCAAACGTGTGCTGAAGCTTTTTCTCACTCATCACCTGCGCACCAGTGCGGCGGTCGGTTTCCATCATTTGGTCATAGAAATTAACTTTAAACTGTAAAAACTCTTCGCTCTCTTTAGGGGCATTTTGCACTAACCAACGTAGCGCGGTTTCGGTTCCCATAAGCGCGGTTAAGTCGGCAAAATTCATGGGTAAGCCCATTTTTACCAATACACCTAAAATAGCGCGTAAACCTTTAACGGCCTGACTTCTAAAAAAATCACCGCCCGCTTCGGGGATGAGTGTCATAATCCGCGTCGTCAATTCATCAGCGTCACCACGTAAAAGCGGGTTATAGCTGTTGCTCAAACTGGCGTTATCAATGTTAATAATGCGCACGTCTTGCCAGCGGTTATGCTGACGCGCGAGACTTAAAAACTCTTCAATCGCCTCTTTACTATTTTTACCATCAACGTGCAGGCAGCCACCGCCACGCATCATTTGTTGTTTTAAAATGAGGTTCAAAAAGTTACTTTTACCCCCACCGGTGGCGGCAATGCCCAAGCAGTGGCGGGTCATTAAGTTGCTGGTCAGCAGTAGCTCGTTGGGGTCTTCAATAAAGTCGCTCACGCGTTAATCCTTCTTAAATAATACATCTAGTTTCTTACCCCAATAAAACTCATCAGGGAGGCGGTTTTTAACGTGCCGTACGTTTTGGCGCTTAGTAAATAAAATAGCACTTAAAATTTCATGGTGATAAAAAATACCGTAAATGGCCCCAAACAAGAAGCCAAGCAGTACTTCGTATTGCAAGTCAGCTTTGGCGGTGGTGTCAGGGTTCATCACCCATAAAATAAGTACCACAGCACCTAAGGGGCGCATGGCCCATAGTAAACGCTCAGAGGCAATGCCCCCTACATTTTTCTTTTGTATCGACGGTGAAGATTTATCAGCCATCATATGCCTCGCTTCATTTAAACATCATAGAGTATATCTTGAAGCCATATAGCCACGCACGCAAGCACCAGCCACCATAACGCTGCCATCAAGCCTAAAACTCACCGCACCCTGTGGTAAAAATGTATTTTTCTTTGATCTGCATCACAAATTTCTCGCATACATTGAATATTTAAGCTATGAGTAAAGCATAAACAGAAACACTTTCCCTTTTATCCACACGGAGAAATATCATGAAATTTGCACAAAAATCTCGATTTGAGAACGGAAAATTTATTATAACGCAGTATGGCGAAACCCTAGAGTTAAATATTCAGTTTGCACATGATATTAGTCGCGAACTTGTTAAGGCAGGTCTACCTACTCTGTTTGTTTGGGCAAACTACCTAGAAATTACACAACTCAGAAGATTGTTATATGCAGGAATCCTTTTGGCTATTCTTGCTGATGACCACACTGATGTAGCAGAAGTTCAAAAAATACTGAAAAAAAATTCAGAAGCTTTAACAGGTAAGCTAGATTTGGCAATTGCCATTGAACTTATAGCTATCAATAACCTTAACCGTAAAAGCAAAGAATTCTCAGAAATAAAAACTGCTGCTGAAAAAGATGGTCTTAAAAGATTGAAAACTTTTTAGTCAAGAAACCTCGCTGTTGGCGGGGTTTTTTCACGCCAAGAATTCCCCCAAAACATCGCCAACCTCAGTCCGATAAAACGTCAGTTTCGCCAAATCGTCCGCTCCAACCCAGCGAGCAGATTTATGTTCACTGCTCAACAATAGGGCTTTCTCTTCAGCAGTAGCAGAGTAAAATAACGCCAACTTCTCAGAGTTAGAAGTCGCCCAGCGCCGCGCCGTCATTAAGCGTAAATCGCTCGCAGTTAAGCCGGTTTCTTCCGTAATTTCCCGCAACAAACCACTCTCAGGCGTGTCATCTGGCTCAAGCTTGCCGCCAGGAAGCGTCCATAAATTCGCGG
>CALFWJ010000118.1 GCA_937928525.1 uncultured Alphaproteobacteria bacterium
AGTGATTAAACCTGCGCGGCTTTTAAAACAGCGATTGCAAAAAACAGATACACCCAAAAACAAAACATCTGCGCAGTTGGTGGCCAAAGACTTTAAAGACGAAGCGGCGGAGAATGCATTTCTGTTAGAAGTTGTGCAAACTGCGCTGCAAAAAAATGCGACCGGGCGCGTGGGTATTGTGGTGCGGCATGATTATTTAGCGAATCGGTTGTTGCATGTGTTTCATCAGGCGGGGTTACGGCCCGCCAGCTACGCCCGTCCCATTTGGGAAAAACCTGGTGCGGGAACGGTTATGGCCATGTTGTACCTGATTATGGGACAGTCTTCTGGTGCACGGTTTGAGCGGTTTTTAATGATTTATTTAGGCGCTCGGATTGGCGGTGTGTTAGCCGAAGCAGGGCTAACACCAGAGCAATTTTTGCAAAGTCAAAATTTACCTAAGGGCATTGATTTGGGTGCCGATCATACCCGTACTTATCATAGTTTACGCCGCCGTGTGAATGGGTACATACGCATGGTGCAAACAGGTGGCGCGGATGCCCGTGATGTGTTTAAGGCAACCGTAGCTGATACGCTGCCAAAATTAAGCGCGGAAGAGCAGGAAGATGCGCTACTGGCGGCGCGTATTTTGCTGAGTTTGCAGGGGCGCATTGCTGAACTTCTGCCACGATTAGAGCAAGAAACACTGCCAGATGTACAAAGCAGCATTATTATTACGCCCGTACGCGAAACGCGAAATATGGAATTTGATACGTTGTTTATGCCATACTTAAACGAAGGTGTTTGGCCGCCCGTTGCCCGCGCTGTACCCACCGATTTAGAGCACGAACGGCGGATGTTGGTGCAAGCACTCACCCGCACCAAAGGCGATGTGACATTAACGTCTTCTGGTAAGGCTTCTGGCTTTTTTAAGGAAATGGATTAATTTCTTAAATATTTTGACTTAACTGTATTTTTGGTATACCTATAAAGAAATTATTTGTAACACTTTACCGTTTAAGGAAAAAATAACATGGCAGAAAAGCAACAAGGCTTTAACCCGTTAGATTCTGAATATATTGAAGAAATGGCACAAGATATTGCCCAGCGTGCGCAAGACTTTTATGCAAATTTACCTCCGCGTTGGAAAATATGGCGACGTCGTAAGTTTAAATTAAGTAAACTTGGTCATATTGATTACGGTTTTTCAGGTATTTGGCAAGAAAGTGGCGAAAAAATTATGTCACGTTGCCAAGAGCTTTTGCCGGAGAATGGCAAGCAATGGTCTATAAAAATGCATGAGAGCATGTCAATGCCAGAAGTATGTTGCCTGACTATTCATTATAAATAAAAAAGCCCCCACAGTGGGGGCTTTTTTGTGTGTGGATTATTTATGCCGCGGCAGTATTTGCCGTGGCATCGGTGCAGCGGGTGCAGCAGGTGTTTTCTGCAGGGGCGGTGTGCATCCAGCAGCGGGGGCATTTGTGGCCACTGTTGTTTGGGGTTGCTGGGGTCACACTGAGAGTTGCGCCTACATCAACTTGGCTGACGTTAAGTACTTCTATCCATTGTTCAGGTGTAAGGCCGTGGTCATCGCTCAGGGTTACGGCAACATCCACGTTGGCGCCGACTTTGCTTTGACTACGTAACTCGGTTTCAATCAGCTCGTTCACCGTGGTGCGCGTTGCTAAGATTTTCTCCCACTTGGGCGCTAACATATCGGGGCTGTGCCAGTTGCAGTTATTTTCTTCTTTATAGCTTTCGAGGTGGACTGAATTTTCATCGCCAAACCATGTGCGCCATACTTCATCTGTGGTGAAGGGTAGGATGGGAGCAAGGTGCGTAGTCAGTCCCTCAAGAATATGGAACAGCACCGTTTGCACCGCGCGGCGGCGGGGACTGTTTTTACTGTCGCAATACAGAGCATCTTTGCGCACATCGAAGTAGAGGTTGCTTAAATCGGCATTGCAAAAATCGTACAGGGCGCGCAGGCCTTGGTGGAATTTATAGCTGTTAAAGCTGGTGCGCGCTTCCTCGAGTACGGTGCTGAGGCGGTGGAGCATGTATTGTTCGAGCTCTGGTAAATCTGCGTGCGGAACACTGTGGTTAGCTTCTTCAAAACCGTTAAGATTCCCCAGTAAAAAGCGGAACGTATTGCGGTAGCGGCGATAGGCATCGGCGCTGTTTTTGATGATTTCTTCGCTGTAACGTATGTCCTCGGTGTAGTCGGATCCTGCAACCCACAGGCGGACAATATCCATGCCGTATTTGTCCCACAGTTGACGCGGCTCGATGCCATTGCCAAGTGATTTTGAGAATTTACGGCCATCTCCATCGACGACAAAACCACTGGTGAGGACGCTGGCGTAGGGCGCATCGCCGTAGTTGGCAACAGATGTTAATAGGCTGCTATGGAACCAACCGCGGTGTTGATCTGAACCTTCTTGGTACAGATCGGCCGGACGTTGAGTGGCGTCGTTTGGTGTGCGCTCGAAGCGTCCACCAGCTTGATTGTCGGCACGCAGGACGTGGGCGTGAGAGGTGCCTGAATCAATCCAGACATCCATGATGTCGCGCATGGGTTCGAAGTCTTCGGCGGTGTGGTTATTGGCTTTGAGCCAGTTGTTGGGGAAGAGTTCTTCTAGTC
>CALFWJ010000119.1 GCA_937928525.1 uncultured Alphaproteobacteria bacterium
TTTTTTGGTTTTGATAAGAGAGGCACAAAAAAACGGAGTAAGGTCATCACGCTTACACCGCTTTTTCATTATGTTGATGATTACGTTTAAGCCGTAAAAATTAGTCTTTTATAACAGCTAAAAAGCGCGTTTGCGTGTTTCTAATAATTAACACAGCAGCGGGTTTGCCTTTCTGTACACTTTTAGCAGCATCCCTCAAGTCACTCGGTTTGCTGATTGCTTTGTTGTTGAATGAGCGAACAATGTCGCCTTTCTGAAAACCTGCTTTTTCAGCAACACTGTTGGGTACGACTTGGGCAATATAAACACCACCTCCTTTTATTTTGGCATCTGTACGTTGCTTATCAGTTAGTTCAGTTACGAATAGTCCAAGGCTTTCACCTTTGGTGGCTTTTGCTAGTTGTCTCTTCTCATTTTCATCTTTGCTTTCTAGTTGACCTACTTTAACGCCAAGTGACTTTTCTTCACCGCTGCGAATGAGTTTTACAGATACTTCATTACCAACCAAGGTATCACCAACTAAAGGAGGTAAGTCAGATGCGGAGCGAATAGGTGCATTACCATAAGCAACAATAACATCACCTGAGAGAATGCCTGCTTTTTCGGCAGCGCTCCCCATTTCTACTTTAGAAACAAGTGCGCCTTCTGGAGATTTAAGGTTGAAGGAGGTTGCAAGCTCTTGGGATAAATCTTGAATATGTACACCCAGCTTGCCACGACTTACATAACCTTTTGTTTTTAATTGCTCTGTTACGTTCTTAACAAGGTTGATTGGAATTGAGAATGAGACTCCCATATAACCACCACTGCGACTATAAATCATTGAATTGACGCCAATAACTTTACCGTTCAAATCAAATAGGGGGCCACCTGAGTTTCCAGGGTTTACGGCTACGTCTGTTTGCACAAAAGGAACAAACTTGCCATCAGGGAGATGACGTGACAATGCACTAACGATACCTTGGGTTGCGGTGTAATCTAATCCAAAAGGAGCACCTATTGCATAAACCCACTGGCCTACTTTCAAGGATGATGAGTCGCCTAATTCAAGCGTGGGTAAAGCCGTTGCTTCAACTTTTAATAACGCAACATCACTGCCTTTATCAGCACCAATTAATTTAGCCGTTAATTCGCGCTTATCACTGAGTGTCACTTTGATAGAGGTTGCATCATCAATTACATGTGCGTTCGTAATTACATAACCATCTGCTGAGATAATAAACCCAGAGCCATAGCCTTTACTAGAAGGGCTTTTTTTACCATGACCTCGTGGAATTTGTGAGTGAGGCATTTTCTTGAGGAACTCTCTCAATTCTTCTGGAAGCCCCTCTAACCCTCGATCAGAAGAAAAGGCGCGTGCGCTATTGTTCTCTACTTTTATATTAACAACAGCGCTGCGGTTGTTTTCAATGAGCGTGGGTAAATCAGGAAGTTCAATGGCTTGAACTTTTGGTACACTGGCTAAAAAAATGAACAGGGTGATTAATAATGTTGCCAATATTCTGGTAACTGGGAGTTGTAAAACGGCTGTTTTAGATATTGCCTGTGGCATAACGTTCTCTCCTATGAATAGTAACTGTGATGTTAGTGTCGCAGGTTAAGCCTTACCAAATGTTTTCCGCAATATTACGGAATATTAATTAATAGCTGGTTAATAACGTACCGTATACTGAATTCATAATGAATATATTACTCATAGAAGATGACTTACAGACCGCCTCTTTTATCCAGAAAGGATTAAGTGAAAGCGGACACATTGCTGACCATGCAAAAGATGGCGAAGAAGGCTTGGAGCTGGCATTAAATAAAAAATATGATGTACTGGTTGTAGACCGTATGTTGCCACTGCGAGATGGTTTATCCGTTATCAAAGAAGTGCGAAAACAAGGAGTGGTAACGCCAGCTTTGATTTTAAGTGCGTTGGGGGAAGTGGATCACCGTGTAGAAGGCTTACAAGCGGGAGGTGATGACTATCTCGTAAAGCCCTATGCGTTTAGTGAATTGATGGCACGTTTACAGGCTTTAATGCGCCGGACTCAGCCAGCACAAGAGCAAAGCGTTCTTATCGTTAGAGATTTAGAAATGAATCTCATCAAACACAGCGTATCGCGTGATGGTCAGGTGATTAACCTACAACCTCGTGAATTTATATTGCTTGAGCAATTAATGCGTCATGCAGGTGAGGTGGTTACGCGTACCATGTTGTTAGAAAAGGTCTGGGGCTATCATTTTGACCCTCAAACAAATGTTGTTGATGTGCATATCAGTCGCTTGCGTTCCAAAATAGATAGAGAGTTTGGCATTCCTTTATTGCACACGATTCGCGGTGCTGGTTATTCTTTATATGACCCTAATGAAAACGGTTAACCTTACTAAATATCTATGCATAAGTTGCCGAGTTCCCTGTATAGCCACCTTGGTTGAATAAGAAATATCTGCATCGTTCTTGTTTTCAATGCACAAGCCTTGTTAAAGCCAATTGATTGAGTGCATCTAACAAATAACAATAATTGAACCCTTTCGATGAATAAGCTTTCAAACTTCCAGCTGCTCTTAAAAACCAGCGCTTTTCGAATGTCGTTGGTGTATGCCTTGTTGTTTAGTTTGGTTGCAGCCATCGCGCTATCGATCATTTATTGGGTTGCCGCAGAGCAGATAAAACGCCAAACCGATGAACGCTTACAGTTAGAAACTGATGTATTGATGAACCGCTATCACTCTGGACGTTTTGATGCGCTGGAACAGACGATTCAGCGTAGAAATGCAGATTCCAGCACGACCTTCTTTATTTATGCATTGCTTGATCGTCGTGGGCGTGAAATCAATAAGTCTTTTAAGCCAGAGTATATTAGTCAAGATAGGCGACAAGCTTACAGCACCATGCCATTAGGGCAGATCTCTCACTTGATACCGGAGAAGCAAAAGCAAGACCCAGCAAGAGTCTTGCTCACGATTTTACCAACGAAGCATTTGTTATTAGTTGGAGCCGATTTAAATCAACAAAAACACCTGCTTAATAAGATATTTACAGTGGTTGTTATTGCTATCGTTATTATTTTCACGCTCGCATTACTGGGGGGAATTTTAATGGGGCGCAGCGTGCTAAAGCGAATAGATGCTGTTAGGCAAACAGCAGGTGAAATCATTGAGGGTGATTTAACGCAACGTATGCCTTTTACACGCCGTAATGATGAATTTGACCGTTTAAGTATTGTTCTAAATCGGATGTTAAATCGTTTAGAAAAATCGATGAAGAGTATGCGGGAGGTAACCGATAATCTCGCTCACGACTTACGCACTCCCCTTAATCGTTTACGCAATCGACTTGAATTAACTCAGCTTAAAAACCCAAGCACGGTTGATTATCAAAAAGCGCAGCAAGAAGCAATTGAAGATGTTGATAATCTTATTTGCACCTTCAACTCGCTGCTTAATATTGCTCAAACAGAATCTGGTGTTAAGCGTACAGAGCTAGAAGCCTTTGATGTTTCAGAGTTAATGAATGGCCTTGGTGAACTGTACGAAGTGGTTGCAGAAGAAGAAAAT
>CALFWJ010000120.1 GCA_937928525.1 uncultured Alphaproteobacteria bacterium
CAAGGTGATATTCGTATTGTCGCGCCAAAGGAAGAGAGCTTAAACCTCTTACCCAATAATTCAAAAGTAAAGCACGGTTTTACCCGCGCCGAAATTTGTCTTCTTAACGGCCAAGCTTGGGCTAAAGTAAGTATAACAACCTTTAAAGGACTACAAGGCTGGCGCAGCGATGATAGCTGCATGACAAAAGAATTTATGCAGTTATTTGCAGCTTTTATGGCAACGTGCAAAGGCTCTGTAGTTAAATTTTCTGAAGATGGAAAAACTATTTATATCCAACCCAATACAGAAATTGGAGAGTATCTTGATAGTATCTCATGGGAAATGCGTAAAATGCATGAAGACCTAACGAAACAAGTCAACAAAGCTGCTTAAACAAAACACTTAAAAGCCCGCATTACGCGGGCTTTTAACATATAAGAATTAAATCTTAGAATTTAACATTCATGTTAAGAGCAAATACTTGGATGTCTTCAGCGCTAAGGCCTGTTGCATCTAGCTCGTAGTTACGGAAGAGAGCACCAACAGATACACCGTTACCCATGTCCATTTGGCCAGCAATACCGTAAGAGGTTAACTCGTGGTCTACAGCTTCACCAAGGGTATCTTCAAACTGAGCATAGTCTACAGCAACGCCGTATTTATCCCAGTCGTAAGATGCTTTAAGGTATAAACCTTGTGGCTCATCAATACCAACAGCAGCGCCGTCAAGCTCTTGCTGGAAGTAAGAAACAGAACCAGCAAAACCACTTTCGTGACGTGCAGCAAAGGCAGCGTAGTAAGTTTGGTCAGCTGTGCTACCAGTAGCACCACTGTTTTCAAAACCAATACCAAAGGCAGAGTCTACTTCAAAACCGTCATAGGCTTTAGCGTAACGCACAGTTGCGTCAATATCGCCACCTTGAGAAGTTGAAAGACTACCGTTAAAACCGTTCCACTCAGGTGTGTTGTAACGTAGGCTGTTTTGTAGCTCAATGTCGCCGTTAAATCCAAAAGCAAGGCTACCAACTTGAGCGTTAGTAGCGCCAATAACAACGTCAGCACCAGCGCTGTCTTTAAACACAAGACCACCACCAAAAGCAGCAAATCCAGGGTTAAGAACGTCGCTTGCAGCGCCTAAGTCGCGGTAGAATACATCGTCAACAGCTGTGTCTTGACGACCAAGAAGCAATGCACCCCACTCACCAGCAATACCAACGCGGGCAAATTCTTCTTGGAAAGAAGATGTTGTGGCTACGGGTGTAGAGGCTTGACCAGCAGTGTTGTTTTGCGTAACGCCGGCAGAGTTGTTACCACCATTAAGTTCAGCAGAAAGAAGAACGCTTGCAGTTAAACCATTGTCTAGAACTTGTTCGCCACTTAAAGCAAATTTAGTCGTAGAACCGTTGTTGTCAACAATTGTTGTTTCAGTAGAGTTACCGTCATCAAATACCATCAAGGCTTTGTTAACTTGACCGTTAAGTTCTACATCAAAAGCGTAAGCACCTACAGGAAGTGCAGCGACAAGTGCCGTAGAAAGAAGGAGAGTTTTTTTCATAGGGGTTATCCATTCGTTTATTATTGTTGCATTATGCAGATGTGGTTATTATTTAAGCAAATGGCTTATGTTTCAAGGGTTTTTGCATAAAAACGTGATAAAGAGGGCACAAAAATGCACTTGTGTGTGCTTTTTGAGTAACTTTTATAAAAATTTGTCTAATGATTATTTATAACCTTATATATAGGACGTATTAAAGGGGAGGGCATTAAAATACATTTAACCGTTGACACGCCTCTTAAAACCCCCTAAAACCCGAAGTAATTCTACCTTGGGATAGTTGTGCTTTGTGCGCAAACATACCAAGGCAACCGCGTAGCCATGGGGGCCGCGTGCCAACAGAACAAAGGTATAAAATGCTATGGATAACAAGCAAAAACGCCAGAACCGCGCCAACCGGACGCGTCATGGCCTTAAAAGTGCAGCCGCGCGCAACCCGCGGTTGCGTCTGTCTATTTACAGAAGTAACGATAATATCTACGCGCAAATCGTAGACGACGCCAAAGGCGTAACACTCGTGTCAGCCTCTACAGTTGATAAAAAATTGAAAAAAGACATTAAAGCCTCAGCATCAGTTGCAGCAGCAGAAGCTGTGGGTAAAGCCGTAGCCGAGCGCGCAAGCAAAGCTGGCGTGAAAGATGTTTACTTTGACCGTGGTGGTTACCGCTACATGGGTCGTATTAAAGCACTCGGTGACGCAGCGCGCGCCGGTGGCCTGAACTTCTAGAAAAGGAATTACAAAATGGCAGAAAATCAACGTCAAAATCAAGGTCAGCGTCAAGGGCGTGACGACCGTCAGAACAACGAATTTGTCGACAAGCTCGTCGGTGTACGCCGTGTAGCTAAAACCGTAAAAGGTGGCCGTCGCATGTCTTTCACTGCAATTGTCGTTATCGGCGATGAAGCTGGCCGCGTTGGCTGGGGTGGTGGTAAAGCACGTGAAGTGCCAGACGCAGTCCGTAAAGCAACCGATGTTGCTAAGCGCGGCATGGTGCGCGTACCTCTACGGAACAACCGTACTATTCACCACGAAGTAAAAGGCCGCTTTGGCGCTTCTAAAGTTGTGCTACGTCCCGCTGTACCGGGTACTGGTATTATTGCCGGTGGCCCAATGCGTGCTGTCTTCGAGGCGATGGGTATTAAAGATGTTGTGGCAAAGTCGCAAGGTTCTAACAACCCTTATAACCTTATTCAAGCAACGTTTGAAGCTTTTGCAGCCATTCAAACACCGCGTAATGTTGCCGCTAAACGTGGTCTTAAAATCACAGACCTTAGCTTGCACCGTCAAGAAGTAGACAAAGGTGAAGCTTCAGCCCAACAGGTTGAAGAAAAAGCCGCAGCGCCTGCTAAAAAAGCAGC
>CALFWJ010000121.1 GCA_937928525.1 uncultured Alphaproteobacteria bacterium
CATGGATAGGTTGGCGCGTAACTTGAACGACTTGCGTGAAATCGTTGCAATACTCAACGCTAAGGGCGTGGTGGTGCAGTTCGTGAAAGAGAATCTGACCTTTAAGGGTAATTAGGTTTCTTTAAGTCATTTGAGCCAAATCATTTCTCAAACTGTTTTTTACTGAATGGTGCGCGTTTTTTCTTTTCTACTTTAACTTTACGGCGCAATTCAGTTGGGGCAGGAGTTTTGTTAATACTTCTTTTTCTAGTAATAGACAGAACTTCAGCCTCCATTTTCTCTAGTTCAGTTTCACCAGGAAGCTTTTTGATTTCCATCCAATACTTTGGATTAATAGGTCCGCTATCTTTAGGGCAAAATGGGTCGGATAAGCCGTAGCTATCAAGATCAAGTGTTAGAAATGGAATTTCAATATCGGGAACGATTGCAACCAGCAGTTGCCTTAGCGCTTTAAGAGCAGACTTGGAGGAAGCCTCATCAGGAATTTGGCCAGCGTGAGAAAGTTTGTTGCGGGCTTTTCTTGCTCGATTAAGATCAGCAAATGCGGATTTTGATATTAATCCCTTTTGAAACAAAACCTCATGCCGAACCCCAGCCGTCCACGTTCGATTATCTTTCAGGCTATCGATACGACCATCTATTGATGGGTCATCCTTAGCTTGAGATACGACGCAAGTTTCCCATAGATGCGAGGTCATTTGTTCAATTACGATCCAGAAATTTGCTAAAGCAATTCCCCAATCACGGCGAGCATAACCAGTTGCTCCACGCAGTAGAAATTCTCCACTAACTTCAGGAATTCGCTCCAAAGTTTCACGTCCGACTTTTGATGCTTCAGCGAGATCAGTGAATTTTAATATTCTAGGTTCCTGTAACTCAATGGCTTCTAGCGAAGAAGCTGCCTGCATACGCACGTGCTTATGAAATCTGTTCGGCATTGCCGATGCCTGCCCATTGGCACGGATAAATTTCCAATCTAAAATTGAACCGAAATCTAATCCATCCAAAGCAATGGCTTCACAATAAATACCTCCAAGAAGGAATGACGCAAGGCACTGGTTAAAGAATTCTACAGCCTTTGTTTC
Organism: uncultured Alphaproteobacteria bacterium; assembly: GCA_937928525.1. GTDB lineage: Bacteria > Pseudomonadota > Alphaproteobacteria > UBA2136 > UBA6156 > CALFWJ01. The sequence continues at coordinate 1,086 of CALFWJ010000121.1, forward strand.
TTCGGTCAGTTCGCGTATAGGCGGTAATGCCAAGCCTCCATCGCGACATACAACAAGGTGATAGGGAGTTTCCAACCCTACATCAATTCCACCAACTACCTTATGAAGTGCGACATAGTCCCAGGAAGCAGAATTGACTTGCTCAATGGATACATCCCAAGCGTTGGAATCTGGAGCATTTACTATCCGGAAGGGATGTAAAAAGGATACAAGGCAAGGGGTGCGTCTTTTTGACAGCTCTGCCGCAATGGTTTCGATTTTTGTTTTGCTCACTGGGTAATATTAACAAAAACCCCTCACAAAGTGTAATAAAATGCCGAGAACGCTGCACAGCTTGCTTTTTGTTGCGTGTGCGTAAGGAGTAGGTTATTTCTCGTCGAGAGAGGGCAAGCCATAAAGCAGTAGGCACAGCAACACGAAAGTAGTAAATATCACTCCGCCGTTGAATATAAGGTGTTACAGAATGCGCCATATATGACCTCCACTGTAATACCTCACTGTACTACCCTGCATAACTCGCATAAGCCAAAATGAGCTTAACTCACTGATAAATAATGGGTATAGGGTATAAATTGGTCGGTGAGATAGGATTCGAACCTACGACCCTCTGGTCCCAAACCAGATGCGCTACCAGGCTGCGCCACTCCCCGAAGTACCATAAACAGCAACCAATTGCTTGCGCGGTTAGCTTGCTGCGAGGCTCTCGCCCCCATGTAGCCTGTACTACACATCCGCAATGTAACTTATTTGCCAACCCTGTCAAGCGGAAAAGAAAATTGACCTGTCAGAAAATGATTTTTTACTTCTCATACGTTGCTCTATATGAAACAATAAGAACAATAAATAAAAAGAACCATAAAAATGGCCAATAAAAATCTCTACGACGTATTTCTTAAGCATCTCTGCACAGGACAGGGTATGATTACGGTGTTCCTCACCAACGGTGTTAAACTTTCAGGCGTTGTAACTGCCTACGACGACACATGCCTCACGCTCACCCGCGACGGCGTCACCCAGCTTGTGTCACGTAATGCTATTTCTACTGTTATGCCGCAAGAAGAATTTCAAATTCAAGATATTATGTAGTTATATATAATATCTTGCGTGGGTAAAATTTTTCCGTTACAAAATACATATGAAATTTGAACTCGTTACCCCAGAAAAACTCGTCCTCAGCTGTGAAGCCAAATATGTGCAAGCCCCAGGTACCGAAGGTGACTTCGGCGTACTAGATGGCCACGCACCAGTTGTATCAACCCTGCGTAATGGAGGTGTACTTACAGTAACTAAAGCCGATGGTGGCATGACTTCTTACACCCTTACGGGCGGCTTTGCAGAGGTAAACCCCGAAAGTGTAATTATCTTGGCGGAAGGTCTAGCTGAAAACCTCAGCGCAGCTTAAATAAAAATATATTTAATATTAAAGGCGGCTTGGCCGTCTTTTTTGCGCAGGGTTTTCTGGCGACGTGGCGTTAGTGTGTTAGACTGGTTGCAAATTATACAGTCACATTAGTAATAACCCCGTACTAACCAAAATAAAGAGAGAAAAATCATGACAATCAAAACAATCACAGCCCTAACAGTAGCAACCCTCATGCTCGCAGGTGTTGCCGCCGCAGATCAACACGGTAAAGGTAAAAAAGGCGAGAAGTTCGCAAAAATCGATACCAACAGTGACGGCTTTATCAGCAAATCAGAAATGCTCTCTGCGCACGAACAGCGCGTTGAAAAGCACTTCGCAAAGCTAGATGCCGATAAAGATGGTAAAATCTCAAAAGAAGAGATGAAAAAAGGTAAAAAAGCGATGCGTAAAAAAATGAAAGAACGCATGGAAAAGCGCACTGAGAAGTAAGCAAAGCCTGAGTTAATAAAAAAAGTGACCAAATATGACCAATAAAACCGATGCAAATACCCTCATGCTCGCTGTCGCCAAAGGGGACCAAGGTGCCTTCCGTACCTTGGCTCAATTGGTGTCACCACGTGCCTATGCCCTCGCGGTTCGTTTGATGAACGGCGATACTGGCGCCGCTGAAGACGTGGTGCAAGATGTACTGGTAAAAGTATGGAAAAGCGCCCCCAAATGGCAAGCCAAAGGCTCGGCAGTTGGCTATGTGCATCGGCTTATTTATACCACAAGTATCGATAAAATTCGCCAACGCAACATCCGCCCAGAACAATTTGGTGATGAGCTGGTGGCCGACGTACAAGCCGACCCAGCCCCAAGTGCGCACAAAAAGCTAGAGCAAAAGCAACAGCAACAAGCGCTCTATAAATTGCTGGGAACGCTACCAGAGCGTCAACGCAGCGCCATGGTGCTCACTTATTTGCAAGAGATGCCGCAAAAAGATGTCGCATTAACCCTCGGTACCAGCGTTAAAGCGGTAGAAAGCCTACTCATTCGCGCCAAACGCAGCTTAAAAGAGACCGCGCCCACCTACGGCCTAAGCCTTAACTAAACCAAAGAGAAACGAGAAGTTAAAATGATGACAAAACTAAAACTTGATAATTTAAAAGATCTAGACACCATGACCCCAACCCTAGATATGGCCAAACTAGACAGCATGATTGACGTTGCACTCGCCGAGCCACAAGCAGGCGCAGTACCAACTACAGCCAAAATTCTACAATTCCCCAAGCCTGCTCTGTGGGGCGGTGCGGGTGCAGGCGTTGCCGCGGCACTCCTACTGGTGACGCTCAATTTGCCCACCACTGAAGCGACCTTCAATAATCTTACGTCAACAACTGCCGATAACACACTCCAGTTCGCAGAATCAGACGAAGATTTTGACCTGACGGCAGATATGCTCCTCCTCGAAACTCTGGGTGTTTAGCCCATAACGCAAAACAAAACGGCGCTATTTCTAGCGCCGTTTTTATTTATTAGATTGCTTTACTAAAGCTGAAGTAAACGAGAGTGCCTAACGCAACTGCCAAGCCCTATC
>CALFWJ010000122.1 GCA_937928525.1 uncultured Alphaproteobacteria bacterium
CGAGAATGTCGGCGGTTCGAGACCGTCATCGCCCAACATTTTAAAAACAGCCCGTGAGGCTGATTTTTAATGCGTAAAAATAACAGCAGTTTAATGACTATATTTTAAAACATCAAATCAGAGGTATTCTTGCGCCTAACACGCTTTTCCCGTAGGCTATAGATTATGGAAAACCGTCGCGCTAGCATTAAACATAGCCCGTTTTACAAACGGCTAAAAAAGCTTTATGTGGGCGTATTTTTTGCAGCGTTAGTTACTCTGTTCGGGTTACTTATTTATACTTACTTTAATCCAGAAGTTTCGGCACCTGTTTACATAACGCTTATTAATATTAACGTTATTTTAGCTGTACTTGCTGGCCTTTATATTGGCCGTAGCCTTATGTTATTGTTCCTTGATCGGCGTGGACGGTTAAAAGGAGCAAGGCTACATATTCGGCTGTTAGGTATTTTTAGTATTTTAGCTATTTTACCTGCAATTTTAATTGGGATTCTGTCGTTTTATTTAATGAACAAGGGGATTGATACTTGGTTCTCTAACCGTGTGAGTTTAGCGCTAGAAGGTTCTCTTCAGGTGGCAGAAGCTTATTTGGACGAACATGAAGGCCGCTTGTTGGCTGAAGTAAAAAATATTGCACGCGCGCCTCAGTTACACGGAAGTACAACCTTGCTAGATTCTGGTAGTTTACGCGATTTTTTACAGCAAGAGCAAATTCGGGGAACCCTTGATAGTCTGACCTTATATGACAACCGTGGTACAGTTATTGCTGCTGCCGGTGTGAGTGACGGCATGTCTCTTTCCAGTGAAATTTTATTTAATATTAATAATCCCATTGGCCAACGGCCAGAAACTTTTCGTAACCTAGAGGCGCGTCGTTTGTTAGCGGTAGCACCTATTAATAGTGAACTTTCTTTGGTGGCAGAACGTTGGATTCATCCTTCAGTGTTAGCACGAGTAGACGAAACACAAGCAGCTTGGCGTGAATATAGTACGTTACAAAAAGAAAAAGGGCGCTTCAGATTTTTAGCCAATATGATGGCAGCCTTGGTAGGGCTTATTTGTATGGTAGGGGCAGTCTGGACAGGATTAAGGCTAGCATCTAATATTGTTAAACCAGTGACAGAGCTGGTACACGCTACTAACCGCGTAAGTGCAGGGGATCTTGATGTGCGCCTACAACCCAAAGATAGCGATGAAATTGGCATTCTTACCCAATCCTTTAACCGTATGACGCAGCAAATTAAATCTGGCCGTGAGCTGTTAGAGCGTAAGAATAATGAATTAGACGACCGCCGCCGTATGATGGAAGCGGTATTAACAGGTGTATTTGCAGGCGTTATTAGTGTTGATGAGCACACCATGGTTAAAACAGCGAATAAAACAGCGAGCGAAATGTTGGGCATTAAGGTTGGACAACCACTTGCGCGTGGCAGCCAAGAACTTGCAATTCGCCTGAAAGAGTTTTTAACAGCGCCACTTCCAATGTGGGAAGATAACATTCGTTTAACACGCCCAGATGGCGAGTCTCGTTTGTTTTTAGTACGCTTTGTGCCGCAACGCGAGATTGATGGAGATGTGCACTCAGTTGTTGTGAGCTTCGATGACATTACACCGCTTATTTCAGCTCAAAAGAATGCAGCATGGGGCGAAGTGGCACAACGTTTAGCGCATGAAATTAAAAATCCGCTCACACCAATTCAGCTTTCAGCTGAGCGATTGCGGCGTAAATACCAAAAACATATTCCTGAAGGGGCAGACCAAGAGCTGTTTGCTCAACTCACCGAAACTATTGTTCGTCAAACCGAAGATATGCGTACCATGTTGAATGAATTTAGTGCATTTGCCCGTATGCCAGCTCCTAAAATGGCATCTGAAGATATAAAAGATCTTATAAAAGAAGCGCAAGTTTTACAAAGTACTCATGTTGATATTACGACGGAATTTGAAGATGAGACAAGCCTAACTTTGCGCTGCGACCGCTCGCATGTATTGCGGGTGCTACGTAACCTGCTTGAGAACGCAATCAATGCAATCGCTGAACATAATGAAGCTGCCCAAGAAGAAGGCAACAAACAAATCTCTGGTAAAATAAAAATTGTTGTAAAAAGGTCACAAAGTGATACACTTCTGATTGTTATCCAAGATAACGGGCCGGGACTCCCAAAAGAGCAAGACTTAGAAGCCTTGTTCAACCCCTATGTGACCACCCGTGCCAAAGGAACAGGCCTTGGCCTTGCCATTGTTAAACGCGTGATGGATGAACATGGTGGTCAAGTCAAACTAAAACGGCGCAAAGGCGGCGGTACAGAAGCAGAACTCATGTTCCCGCTTCCGGCCACCATCGAATAGCCTAACAAAACGATAATTAAACCAAGGGGCGGTGGGCAACCACCACAACACAAAAGGGGAAACGTATGAATCAACCGCTTAAAAGCATGGTGAGCCCGCTCACACCAAAAACCAAGCAAGCTGCACCAGCGCCAGATTATATTTTAATCGTCGATGACGAAGCTGATATTCGAACCTCGCTGGC
>CALFWJ010000123.1 GCA_937928525.1 uncultured Alphaproteobacteria bacterium
CCTATGATCCAGAAGCTATGCACGAAGCCGCACGCCTTATCCCTCAAATTACCCTCACAACCAGCGCCGAAGAGGCCGCTCAAAGCGCTGATATTCTTGTTATTCTCACCGAATGGTCAGAGTTTGCACAGCTTAACTACAAAGAACTCGCAACAACCATGCGTGGCCAGCATATTTTGGATCTCCGTAATTTGTTAAATCCAGAAGATATAAACGCAGCAGGCCTTACTTACACACGCCTTGGCCAAAGCAATTCTAAAATGGCGCCGTTTAAAAAATTGCTGCCTAAAAAGCTGTTTGGCCTCATTCCTGCACAGAAATAAGCAAAATATTTAAATTTAAATACAAAAAAGCTTGTAAAGTGTGTGCAAATGCGCCACAACAAAGATAAGACATTTTAATAAAGGGGATACTAAAAGATGAACAAACTCTCATTTTTGACCGTAGCAATTGCCTTCGGTGCAACAGCAGCTCATGCTCAAAGCAGCAATGTGCTTGCAGATGCAAAATTACCAGACACACTCACAAATGCAGATGTAACAACATTGGCTGAAAGCTTTTGCCGCGATGGTAACAAAGACAGTCTAACCAGTATTACACTTGGCGCGCTTCAACAGCGCCCTGACCTTGTAGATGGCATTTTAAAAGATGTTGCAGAAAACTGTGCTACAAGTGCAGATAGCCTCGCTTTTGCCATTAATAAAAACTTACCAGACCAAGGCCCAGCAGCCTTTGCGACGCTAAGTGCATATCTACAGCAAAACAACCAAACTGAAGCTTTGGCTGCTCTAAACAGCACCAACAGCACATTGCTTGCGCAAATTCAGAACCAAGGTCTAGAAGTAGAAACAGCAGCTGGTCCAGCCGAGCTTAACTTCGATTCAGTGCTAGAAAGCCTCGATATTCCAACCGAAAATCCAGCTCAGCTTAGCGCTAACTAAAAAAGTTTAAAATAATAACGAGCTATACTTTAAATAGCCATTTTGCCGCCCTATATACATAGTGCGGCAAGGGTGTTAGGGAACACCACACCTGTTAGCAAGGGGCTAACAGATATTATTCTAAAGGGAGAACACACACGTGAAATACGTACTTACAACAACAGCATTTATCTCTGCTGTCACAATTGGCCACACATTCGACAATAACGGCATTGATTTTGGCGGCTACAGCAACGCCTCACTCTATCAATTCACCCGCAGCGAAAGCGTTGGCGAAAACCAACTGCGTGGCGTTTACGCTGACAAAGATTTCCAAAACAGCAAAGCCCAATCGGCTAAGCTTGGTGCTTTTAACGTTTCTGCTGGCGCCGCCGCCGAAGTAACCTTCGACGACAACATTTTCGCCACCGATAGCAATGAAGAATCAGACACTATTCTTAGCGTTCGTCCAACTGTATCAGCAACCAGCGACTGGAGCCGCCACGAACTTTCAGGCAGCGCCTACCTCCAAAGCGATTCTTACGCCAGTAACGACGACGAAGACACCGTAGACTTCGGTGGCCGTGTAAGTGGCCGCGTAGATGTTAAGCGTGGCGCCTACATTACAGGTAACGCCTTTGCTGAAGAGCGTCACGAAGACCGTGGTAACCCAAATAGCGCCGTTGGCAGCATAGAACCAACCGAGTTTACCCGCACAGGCGGTGAACTTCGTGGTGTCTACGCCCCGGGCCGCGTTAGTGTTGCTGCTTCAGTAGGTGTTGAAAACCGTGAATTTGAAAACGGCGAAACTTCTTCAGGCGCCAGCATCGATAACGGTGACCGTGATCGCACAGCTGTTACAACCAGCATCCGTGGTGGTTACGAATTCAAACCAGGCTACGAAGCTTTTGCACAAGTAAGCTACATCGATACCGAGTACGACGAAGTGGATCTAGCAGTAGGCGACGAGCGTAGCTCAGACGGTTACGACGCTATTGTTGGCCTATCAACTGACATCACCAGCAAATTACAAGGTGAAGCCTATGTTGGTATCACCGAGCGCAGCTACGATGCCGCCAGCCTTGGTGACATCGACGAACCAACCTTTGGTGGTAACCTTGTTTACCGTCCAAACGCGCTGACTTCAGTACAAGTTGGCCTTGTGCGCAGCATCGAAGAAACAACGCTTAGCAATGCTTCAGGCTTTGTACAAACAGCTATTTCTGGTCGTATTGAACATGCAGTGCGTGAAAACGTACTCCTTGGTGCTGACCTTCTTGTGGCGCAAAACGAGTACGAAGGTGGCAGCCTAGACCGTGAAGACGATATCGTTCGCGCTGGTGTTGACGCCCGTTACGACTTTAACGATAACGTTGCCGCAAGCCTTGGCTACGAAATCACAGACCGCGACAGCAGCCAAAACGGTAGCGACTTTACCCGTGGCCGCTTCATGACGCGTCTTCTAGGTAAGTTTTAATAAACTTAACCTATAGTAACATTAACGAAAGAAAGGCATCCCCCCATGTCTAACTTAGTACTAACAAACACCCTAGCCGCACGCATTACTGCGTGCGCCATGGGTGTTCTTTTTATTCTTCCCCAATCATCTGTGCACGCAATGCCCGACTTTATGTTAGGCCAAACAGCAGCGCCGCAAACACAGGCTGTACAGCAAATACAAATTCAACCAACAGCGCCAAACCCGTTGCAACAACGTGCATTTACGGTTAACGCAGTACCCTTTAACCAAATTGAGCCAGCTGCAGCACCAATAGCACTGCCTAAGCCGCAACAAGCCGCACCCATTAGCTTGCCAACACCGCAGGCAACCCAAAATACAAATAGTGCACCTATTTACCGCCTTGGTGCAGGCGATAAACTCCGCATGATTGTCTTCGGTGAAGAAGAACTCTCCGCCGAGTATGAACTTGATGGCACGGGCAACCTATCACTACCACTCATCGGTCAAGTGCGGGCAGGGGGCCAAACCGCGCAAAATCTAGAAAACCAAATCAAAAGCCTCTACGCCGATGGTTACCTCGTTAACCCACGTATCAGCCTAGAAGTCATTAACTTCCGCCCGTTCTATATCGTTGGCGAAGTGAATAACCCGGGTAATTATCCCTATATCAGCGGTCTTACAGTGCTTAACGCCGTTGCAGTTGCAGGCGGCTATAGCCCGCGCGCGAAAAAGAACAAAATCGAACTTAAGCGCATTCAAAACGGTAAAGAGCACTTACAAATCGTTACCGAAGCCAGCCAAGTTCTTCCCGGCGACGTGATCGAAATTAAAGAACGGTTCTTCTAAACATGAGCACACAAAAAGATAATTACATCATGGATCGCCGCCGCCTCCAACGCGACGAAACAGCCATATACGATATTGATTTAAAAGAAATCTTACGCGCATTTCTACGTCATAAATACGCCATGGCCGCAACGCTCACGGGCTTTATCTTACTTGGTATGTTCTGGGGTATTTCGCAACCTAAGCTCTACAGCACCCAAACAATTGTGCAAATTAACTCGCGTAACGCCCAAGTTCTCAATAAAATTGAAGCCGTTGTTTCTAACGTAGAACAAGAAAATGTCGTCGTCCAAACTGACGTCGACCTCATCCGTTCGCCCTACCTCGCTACCCGCGTGGTGGATGCGCTTAACCTCACAAAATACCCAGAGTTTAACAAAACACTCCAAAAACCAAGTGCAATCGCAAAAATAAAAGCGTGGTTCAAAGAGCCAATTCTCCGCGATGCCGAAGGCCAAGCAGCCTACGCCAAAAACGTAACTATTCGCACCCTGCTCGACAAAATCCGTGTGTCCAGTACCCCGCGCTCCCTCACCATTAACATTCGTGCTGAAGCAGAGCAACCAGAGCTAGCGGTTAAAATTGCGAACCGTATCGCAAACGAATACCTCTCAGACCAAAGAGAATACCGCGCCGACACCACCGAAGAAGCAGGCGAGTTCCTCGACGGCCGCCTCGATGAACTGCGCGAGAAACTCGCCATCAGCGAGAAAAAAGTACAACAGTTCCAACGCAAACATGGCCTGTTCGAAACCCAAGGTCGCACAGTTACCGACCAACAAATGTCAGAGCTTAATACCCAGCTTATCTTAGCCCGCGCCGACCGCGCCGAAAAAGAAGCACTCCTGCGCCAAGTCAACCAAGTTAAACGCTCCGGGGGTACAGGCTCAGTCTCCAGCGTGCTTAACTCAACGGTTATCCAAAGCCTTAAAGTACAAGAAAGTGAACTGGCCCGCCAACAAGCAGACATCGCCTCACGCTACGGTCCCAAACACCCGCGTATGGCTAACATTAAAGCTGAAGTAGCCGATTTAAGTGCTAAAATTAACCAAGAAGTCACCCGTATTGTTGGTGGTATAGAAAACGATGTTGCCATTGCCCGCAGCCGCGAAAACGAGCTAAATCGCAGCCTAAACGGTATTAAAGCCCAAGTTGGCGTTAGCAAAAGCTTCGCCCTAGAGCTGGCAGAACTCGAGCGAGAAATGAACTCAGACCGCGCCGTGTACGAAGCCTTCTTGTCGCGCAGTAAAGAAACAGCGCAACAAAAAAACCTCGTCCAAAACGATGCCCGTATTATCTCGCGTGCGGTTAAACCCATTAAACCTGCATCACCACGGCTTAAAATTATTTT
>CALFWJ010000124.1 GCA_937928525.1 uncultured Alphaproteobacteria bacterium
ACTGCCTGTTTGACCAAAGGGAAGACCTGCGAGGACAACTAAGGGCCCGTGGGTGAAGCCTGCTTTAATGGCTGAGGATTTGGCCATTTTAACCATTTCGTCGGTGTTGGTGGGCACATTAACGGCTTCTGCGGTTGTGCCCCAGAGTAGTCCAAGTTGATGTGCGATTTTTGGCGTGCTGGTGAGCGCGAGAATAGGTTGATTTGGCCGCCAGCGGGCGACACGCAGTGCGGTGCTGCCGCTTTGGGTGAAGGTGATAATAGCTTCTGCTTTGACGGTATTGGCTGTATTGCAGGCGGCGGAAGTGAGGGCGTCTTGCGTGTTGGGCGTTGGCGTTGGCACGCGGGCATCCATGAGGGGCCCCCAGGCGCTACTGGCCTCTACCCGTGTGATGATGTCTTGCATCATTTGCACGGCTTCAGCTGGGTAATTTCCTGCTGCGCTTTCGGCGCTGAGCATGAGGGTATCGGTGCCTTCGTAGGTTGCATTGGCCACATCGCTGACTTCCGCACGGGTGGGAGAGGCGTTGGTAATCATGCTCTCTAGCATTTGGGTGGCGACAACAACAGGTTTACCCGCATCGCGGCAGAGGCGGATAATTTTCTTTTGAATGGCGGGAACTTCTGGCAGTGGAATTTCCACGCCTAAATCACCACGGGCGACCATAATGCCGTCGGCCAGTTGAGTAATTTCTTCGAGCTTTTTAAGGGCGGTGGGGAGTTCGATTTTAGCCATGATACGGGCTTGGCCGTTGATGATGTTTTGAGCCTCAATAATATCTTCTGGCCGTTGGACGAAGGAGAGGGCGATCCAGTCTACGCCGAGCTCTAGCCCTAGTTTAAGGTCTTCTTTATCTTTAGTTGAGAGGGCTGAAACAGGGAGTTCAACGTCTGGCAAATTCACGCCTTTGCGGCTGGAAATAGCGCCGCCCGCGAGCACGGTACAGGTGACTTTATTGGCGGTGGCGGCTGTAACTTGTAGTTTAACCAAGCCATCGTTAATAAAAACGCGGTGGCCGGGTTTGAGGGCGGCTAGAATCTCTGGGTGCGGGAGAGGTGCGCGCTGAGTGTCTCCGATTTGATTTGTACAATCAAGCTCGAAGGGTTGGTTGGTGGTGAGGATTGTATCTGGCGCAACCTCGCCAAGGCGAATTTTAGGGCCTTGGAGATCTTGCAGAATAGTGATGTTAACATTGAGCTCTGCTGATATTTCACGCACTTGAGTGTAGGTTTTGCGGTGCAGAGCGTGATCGCCGTGGCTAAAGTTAAGGCGAAAGCCGTTGGCGCCAGCGATAATGAGTTCACGGATCATTGTGGGTGAGTTACTGGCAGGGCCAAGGGTTGCGAGAATTTTTGCGTGGCGGTTCATGCTTTTGTTTTACGTTATTTTTTGCTTTTTAACTATAAGAAACTGTTGCTTAGCTGCAATAATTTTTTTGCTTGGGTGTATGCTTTGTGCTAAAACAAGAATAGAACAAAAAAAATAATTTATCAAAAGGTGTTACATGACCGCTTCGGACACTGCTGCGACCACCCCTGAACAAGAAAATTCTGCGCCTGCTGCTACGCCTGACGAGATGGAAGATATTCTATCGTCTATCCGCGATACTGTAGAAGAAGAGACTGCAAAATCAGATGATGATGTATTAGAGCTTGGTGCTGCTGACATTGTTGATGTGAGCCCTGAAGAGGCTACTGATGTAACGGCTGGTACGACTGAAGAAAGAATTGATTTAGATGCCTTCACAGAGTCAGGTGCTGTTAATACAGAAGAAGTAGATGTGGAAAAAAATAAAGTTCTAGATGATGTGATTGGTGAAGCTGCAAATCCGCCTGTGCCTGAAGGTATGGCTGAGTCTGAGGGTGATGCACCAGTAGAAGGTGCAAAAACATTAGAAGAGCAAGCGCCAGAAGAAACGGCCGCGGTACTAGATGACGCTGAAGTAGATGTGGATGCCTTAATGGCGGAAGCGCCAGCGACAGAAGCAGCTAAGCCTGACGCAGAAGAAGCGCCTGCTGATGATGCTGAGGTCGATATTGATGCTTTGATGGCGGGCGATGCTGCGCCAGAAGCAGATAAAGCTGAAGAAGTTAAATCTGAAGAGGCTGAAGGTGATGTAGATGTGGATGCCTTGATGGCTGAAACCCCTGCGGCAGAAGAAACACCAGCTGACGATGCAGAAGTAGATGTAGACGCCTTGATGGCGGGCAATACTGCGCCAGTTGAGGAAAAAGCTGAAGAAGCTAAACCTGTGGAGGCAGAAGGGGATGCGGATGTAGACGTAGATGCTTTGATGGCTGAAGCCCCTGCTGAAAAAACGGAAGAGCCTGTTATTGAAGAGGTGGCTGAGGAAGTTTCTGCTAATGAAGAGATCGTTGCTGAAGTTGCGCCAGAAATAGCAAAGGATGCAGTGAATTTGCCAGCGTCTACAACTGCTGAAGGTTTGCAGGTTGCTTTCCCGAGTGAAGTTTTAGCGGAAGCGCTGCGCCCATTGGTTAAAAGCTGGGTAGATCAAAATTTACAGTCTATTGTTGAAGAGCAGGTGAAAGAAGAGCTAGCGCGGTTAGCCGCAGGCTAAATTTATCATTAAAAAAAAGGCCGCATAATGCGGCCTTTTTATGTGTTGAGTTACCCTGAGACACCGATGAAGTTATTGCGTTCTTCGTCGGCAGCACGCTCTTCTTCTGTTTCCCAACGCATAGGAATGGGTAGGTTTCCGAGGAAGTATTTAAACCGTTCACATTTTCCGGTAGCTTCATCAGAATGATTAATAAAAGCTTCCAACCGTACAATTTTCTCTGTATCAGTTTCAGGCCGTGTGCCACCATCAGGATTATTTTTATCAAGGAGGACGACATGTCTTAAATTTTCATGAACATGCGTGCTTAAACCACTTTTAATCTGCGAATATTTAACAAGATTTGTAGCAAGCTGTGCCGTGAACTTTGGCATATACTCGCCAGTAAGGGCTAGGAGGGCCGTTAAAGCTTCTTCGGTAGAAGATACGGTAACTTCTTTGATCACTTTAGAATTTAAACCGCTCCCCGTATGTTCAGGGAATCGTTGTTTATAGAGCTTAAGGTCGAAAAATGTATCGTCATTTTTACGGTTATGAAATAAAATCCAGTAGGGTTGTTCATAGATGCCGTAGGGGCCGCCTTCAGTGCAGTCGATGCGTGTGCCAATGAGGTTTTCTAGGCAAGATTTGAACTTAACAGCTGGCGTGTTGGTCATTTTGAAGGTTGATGTGATTGGAACTGTGCCAAGAGTGGTAGGGTTATTTTTTTTTGTAGGTTTGGACATAGGTCTCTCCGTAAAAGGCAAAAAAGATGCGGCTTTTTATCCGCTATTAATAAATGTAACGTATGTTTTTGCCGTATGCAATAAAGAAGATGAGAAATTAAACACCGAAGCTACTGCCACACCCACACTGGCTTTTGGCATTAGGGTTTTTAACCACAAATTGGCTGGCGGCGAGGGTTTCTTCGAAGTCAATGGTGCTGCCTTGCATGAGGATGAGGCTGGGTTCTGGTACCCAAACGGTGAGGGTAGGGTAGTTGGGGTTGGTGACGTCCATGTCATCTGGATTTTTATTTTGCGTGAGATCGAAGGCATAGCTAAAGCCGTTGCAGCCACCGCCTTTGACGGAAATACGGAGATGGGTGCCTGCGTCTTTGCCTGCTAGAATAGTTTCTATGCGTGCCGCAGCGGCATCAGATAGGCGCACGGGTTCGCTGTTCACGGTTGGCGCACTGGGGGCAGAATCATCAATGTCGAAGCTTATTTTGACCATGAGCTATTGTTACGGTATAACAGGAGTATCGTCAATGATTAGAAGTGTAGATTTATGAAATTAGCCCCATACGCTGTGGATTTTAAGCAAAGCAAGGGGCGTGCCGTGGAGGAACCTTCCGCAGATGGTCGCTCACCATATCAGCGCGACCGTGATCGTATTATTCATTCGTCCGCTTTTCGGCGACTACAATATAAAACACAAGTGATGACCAATAGTGAAGACGGTGATTTTCGTACCCGTTTAACCCATACGTTAGAGGTGGCGCAACTGTCGCGTAGTTTGGCGCGGCGGTTAGATTTAGATGATGACTTGGCTGAACTTTGCGCGCTGGCGCATGACTTGGGGCACCCGCCGTTTGGTCATTCGGGGGAAGACGCTTTAAATGAAAAAATGAAAGATTATGGCGGTTTTGACCATAATTTACAGACCTTAAGCATTGTGCGAAAGCTGGAGTGTCGGTACGGAAATTTTGACGGTTTAAACCTAACGTGGGAGAGCTTGGAGGGCATTGGTAAACACAACGGACCGTTTGATAAAAAGATTCAAAACAATGCGTTAGTAAAAGATTTAAAACCAAAAACTTATGCAAGTTTAGAGGCGCAAATTGCAGCTCTGTGCGATGATATTGCGTATAATCATCATGATTTAGATGATGGCATTGCCACGGGTAAAA
>CALFWJ010000125.1 GCA_937928525.1 uncultured Alphaproteobacteria bacterium
AACACAACCACCAACTACGGTTATATAGCGCAAATTATTCACTGGGTGATGGCCCTTAGTTTTATTGCTATGTTTGTGGTCGCTGAAGTCATGATGCACATGACTACCGACCCCACAAATACCTTTTTTGGTAGCGGTAAATGGGCGCTTTATGGCCTACATAAATCTGTTGGCATGGTCTTGTTACTACTTATTATTCTAAGAATACTCTGGAAAATCAGTAACCCAAAACCTCCCCTTAATGGCCAAGGTGTGCAAAAGCTCTTGGCGGCGGTTACTCACTATGGTCTTTACGCCGTTATGCTTCTCATGCCTCTTTCTGGCTACATCATGTCGTCTGCTGGCGGGTTTGGTGTTAAGGTCTTTGGCCTAAAACTCCCTGATTTATTAGGTGAGAACAAACCTCTTGGCAGCCTTGCTCACGATATACACCACTATGCCAGTGAAGCTGTTTACATCTTGGTAGCCCTTCACCTTATTGGCGCCCTTTACCATCACTATGTGATCAAAGATGACACTTTCTTGCGTCTGTTTTGGCGGAATAAATAATGGCCATCATTTTTGTTGGGTTTAAAGTCAGAAGCATCCTGTGGGGACTTCTCCTTGCAGCTATTTTTATGCTTATTTTAGCTCAAGTTTTTGGCTATAACTACCTCGTTGGTTGGTTTGGTGGTATTAACCTCGCCACCTTTTTAGTGATGGGCAAAGACAAAATGGCCGCAAAATCAGGCATGACCCGTACCCCTGAAGCTGCTCTTCTGGCTATGGCCCTAGCAGGTGGATTTCCTGGGCTATTCGCTGGTCGTAAAATATTTAAACACAAAACAACCAAAACAAGCTTTGTAACTGCCATGTGGTTTTTGTTTGCGGCCCAACTTGTTGGCGCTGCTTATTTTTTAGGTAATATCACCAGCATGGACGCCATGTTAAGCACAATCGGCATTGAAAAAGAAACGCCAACGCCAATACCAGAAAAAAACGCGCAATAGCCCACAACAGCGCTATTTTTCTACGTTTTTATTTGTTAGTATAAAATTATGATCCGCCAATACGAACTCATCGAGAAAATCCAGGCCTATAATCCCAAGGCTGACGTTGCGCTGCTTAACCGTGCGTACGTGTACTCCATGAAGGCGCATGGCAACCAAAAACGTGCCAGTGGCCAACCCTACTTAGTGCACCCACTAGAAGTGGCTTCTATTCTGGCAGACCTCCAATTAGACGATGCCACTCTTGCTGTAGGCCTTTTGCACGATACGCTTGAAGATACACTTTCTACCTATGAAGAAATCAAACAACTCTTTGGCGAAGAGATTGCCCAACTCACGGAAGGTGTGACCAAGCTCTCCCGCGTAGCCTTCCATGACAAAGCGGTCGAGCAAGCCGAGAATTTCCGTAAACTCCTTTTGGCCATGAGCCAAGACATTCGCGTGCTTCTGGTTAAGCTCGCCGACCGCGTGCATAACATGCGCACCCTAGAACATATTCCCAAACCAGAAAAACGCGCTCGTATTGCGCAAGAAACCCTCGATATTTACGCCCCCCTCGCCGACCGTATTGGTTTGCACAAAGTAAAGCTAGAGCTAGAAGACATTGCTTTTCATACTCTAGAACAAGAAGAATATGCCAGATTAGAGAAAAAAATGATGGAATGGCGCGAACAAGAAAACCTTGTTGGCCGCACCATTGAAGAATTAGAGAACGATCTGCACGTTGCAGGCGCTGGCGCCAGCGTAACAGGCCGCGAAAAAGCTGTTTACTCTATCTATCGTAAAATGAAGCGTAAAAGCCTCACTTTTGAACAGCTCACAGATATTATTGCCTACCGCGTTGTGGTGGAAGATAAACGTATGTGCTACGAAGTTTTGGGCCTCATGCACGATATTTATAAAGCCGTCCCCGGCCGCTTCAAAGATTACATTTCAGCGCCAAAACCCAATGGCTATCAATCGCTGCACACATCGGTTATTGGCCCGTTTGGTAATCGAATGGAGGTGCAAATTCGTACCCATGAAATGCACGAAGTAGCCGAGGCCGGCGTTGCTGCACATTTCACCTACAAAGAAGGTAAAGCCCAAGCTAACATTGCCGAAAACACGCAATATAAATGGATTCGTCAATTGGTTGAACAGCTCCAAGGCATGGATGACCCTGAAGAATTTTACGAAAATGCCAAAGTAGAACTCTTCGCTGATAACGTATTTGTATTTACCCCCAAAGGCGATCTGATTAATTTACCAAAAGGCGCAACACCACTTGATTTTGCTTACGCCATTCACTCCGACGTTGGTGACCATTGCCAAGCCGCGCGCGTTAATGGCATTGCCGTACCGCTACGCCGTCAACTCAACAATGGTGATATTGTAAGCATTACGACTAACCAAGCACAAAAACCATCTCCTGGATGGACCGAATTTGTAGCTAGCAGCCGCTCAAAAACTGCAATTAATCGCTACCTACGTAGCCAAGAGCGCGACGACCAACTGCGCAGCGGAAAAGATATTTTAGCGGCTGCTGCCAAACGTGATGGCTATACAGTAAAAGAAAAAGAGCTTACACGCATTGTTAAAGACCTCCCTGTAGATCTTAAGAATAATGACGATGTTTATGCCGCCCTTGGGCAAGGACGACTCTTCCCGCGCCAAATCTTCGATATTTTATTTGCTGCCGATAAAGCCGCAGAAGCAGCACAAGCTAAAGCAGCACAGGCAGATACTTTTGCGATTGGTAAAGCGCAAGAAGCCAAAAATGATGCTGAAATTGGTGTAGAAGGCTTAATGGCTGGTATGTCTGTGCATTTCTCTAAATGTTGCAGCCCACTACCAGGCGAGCACATTGTTGGTATTATCTCAACTGGCCGTGGCATTAGTATTCATGTCAAAAATTGTAAAAATCTCGAGCAATTTAGCGATCAGCCCGACCGCTTTATGCCCGTCAAATGGTCAAAAGATGCGAGCAAAGGCACGTCACGCTTTTATGTGTGTCGACTACGGTTTATCCTCCAGAACGAGCCCGGAAGCTTGTCCACACTCTCTACTGCAATCTTTAATGCCGATGCAAACGTTACTAATATCTTTACAGAACATCGCGCAAGCGACACCTTAACCCTGCGCTGCGAAATTGAAGTTTATAACAAAGAGCACTTAAACCGTCTTATTGCTCAAATTGGTGCGCATAAAACTGTTATTGCGATTGAGAAAACCTCTGGCTAATGACAAAACATGCACAAAAAAATAAACTTCTTGTTGGCGTTAATAAAAAGAAACGCCGTCGTGGCGTTCACACTAAAAAACGTACTGTTTGGCAAAAATACACCGAATATTTATGGCCCAGCATGGGCGTTAATGCTTTTCTGCGTTGGTTAGAAATTCGGATTAAGCGTACACCAGAGGGGCGCGACAAAGTAGCCATGGGCGCTGCTGTTGGTATGTTTGCAACTTTTATTCCTCTTGTTGGTTTGCAAGTTCTTCTTATGCTTGGGCTGTGCAAACTCCTGCGCGGCAACTTCTGGGTTTCTGTGCTTATTTCGTTTCTTGGTAACCCGTGGACCTTCCCGTTTATCTGGCTTGTGTCTTACCAATTAGGCATGGCTATTTTATTCCGCGAAGGGTCTATTATCCCAGATGATATATCGCTTTGGCACGTTGTCGACAATATGGGTTTTTACTTCGATGCCTTTATTTGGCCAACACTTGTCGGTGGCCTCCCCCTTGGTCTTCTGATGGCTATTATTACTTATTATGTGGTGCGCTTTAACGTGCGAAGCTATCAACGCGCACGCACAGCATTCCTTGCCCGTCGCCGCGCAGAAGAGAAAGAAAAGCGTTTAAAACTGCACCAAATGGCCACTGAAAAAATGAAAGATGCTGCAGGCAAACTTAAAGATACAGCCGAAGCTATTCTAAAAACTGATAGTAACGATAAACCTGAGAAAAAAGCTAAACCATGATTTACGGTATCGGCACCGATATTTGCCACATCCCTCGTATTGAAGCTGCCCTTGAAAAACAAGGCGATAAATTTATTTCGCGTATTCTAACGCCACAAGAAATTACACATGGCCCTAGCCATATTACGCCTATTTGGCTGGCTAAACGTTGGGCCGCAAAAGAAGCATTAAGCAAAGCTCTTGGTACAGGAATAGGGAAACATATTAGTTTTCAAGACATCGAAATTACCAAAGCCAGTACCGGTCAACCACTTGTTCAGCTATCTTCTAAACATCCACAGCATGCGCTCATCTTCCATCTTTCGCTCAGTAGCGAAGATACCTATGCTATCGCTTATGTTATCGCGGAAGATATGGCCTAAAGCTCTTCAACATCCACCGCATTATGCGAAGTGGGTTCTTTTGGTGTATCGACCAACCCACCAAAACGTCTTTGCCGATTGGCAAAATCATCTAACGCTACTTGGTAATTAATAGCATCAAAGTCAGGCCAAAATACAGGCGTAAAATAAAGTTCAGCATAGGCTAATTGCCAGAGCATAAAATTACTTAAGCGCTGTTCACCGCCTGTACGTACCATAAAATCAACATCTGGTAAATTGACAGTATCTAAGAATTGTCCCAAGTTTTCACTATGATAGAGTGTGGGTGTGTCTTCTTCTAATTCATGTTGCGCTAGCTCTGCGGCGGCGCGGGTTAATTCATTGCGAGCGCCATAGTTAATAGCAAACGTTGTGGTAATAGCTGTGTTACTGGCTGTTTTTGTTTCTACTTCATTCATGAGTTGAATAATTTTAGGCGACAATTTACTACCAGGTGCACGGTCACCAATAAACTGAACTTTTATATTTTGCGCCATGAGCTCTTTAAGCTCTGACTTAAAATATTGCTGCATTAGCGCAAACAAACCTGTCACTTCCGTTTCAGGGCGACGCCAATTTTCGGATGAAAAAGCATAAAACGTTACAAATTTAATGCGGCGCTCCATGCTTTCTTTTAAAATAGTTTTAATCGTTTCTATGCCAGCTTTGTGGCCAACCAAGCGCTGCCAGCCTTGTTTTTGCGCCCAACGGCCATTGCCATC
>CALFWJ010000126.1 GCA_937928525.1 uncultured Alphaproteobacteria bacterium
TGGGGTATCGTTATACTCTATGCATGAGTTGAAAACCTTGAGTGGAAATTTAAAAAAAGAGCTAAGCTTTTGGCCGACAAAGAGCGTTGACTTGTTAAGTTATTTTAAATAAAAAATGCCTTAAGATTTTATCTTGGGGCATTTTTTGTGGGCGAAATAAGGGTTAGACGCTTTTGCCCATGACGGTGCGGGTGGGGCCTGTGTTTTCGCTCATGCTGCCGCTGGCGCCATAGGTTTGGCTGGCGTCTCGCTTCATGACGGTATCTTTGACCATGCCGATAAAGTCGGCGCGGAGCTTGTGGGCAGCGCGGAGTTTATTGAGGTTTTTGATAGCGTCTTCTTGGAAGGCTTGCATGTCGGCTTGGAAAGCATCGGCCGCGGCTTTAAGTTCGGCATCAGATTGGATGCTTTCCCGCTGTTGCTTGAGGGCGTTGATGAGACGCTCAAGGCGGAGGGAGAGTTTTTTCTTCTCGGGGAGGGCGGCCTCGAGCAGGGGGAGATTTTGCTTATTGCGGGTATTTTGCAGAGCGGCGTTTTCACCGCGCACCAAGCCTTTTATGGAGGTGAGAGTGGATTTGGCCTCGGTTAGAATTTCTAGTGGCGTTTGGGGAGCCTGTTCAGGCATGTGTTGTTGCATAGTCATTATTGGGCACCTTCTTGTTGCTTAATAAGTTGAGCGTAGATACTATCGGCAATGCCGACAGTACCTGTTTCACTCATTTTCTCGGCGGTAATTTCATTCATGGTTGAGCGAAATACTTGTTCGCCATAACCGCCGTTAAAGGGGCTGTCGGGGTCTTGTTTTGGTTGTGACAGTTCGAGCATTTGGTAGAGGAAAAAGCTCTCTACGGATTCTGCTGCTTTTTTAAAGTTTTGTTGTTGATCGGTTAATTGTTCAGCTGGCTTTGCTGTTTGCTGTTGTTGGTACAACGTTGCTTTGGGGATTGTGCTTGAAATATCCATTACAGTACCACCAATTCTGCTTGAATAGCGCCTGCTGCTTTGATGTTTTGGAGGATACTAATAATGTCGCGTGGTTGAATGCCAAGCGCATTAAGACCTTGGATGAGGCTTGAAAGCGATGTGCCGCCAACAATTTTAAATTTACCGTGATTAGGGTCGCTGTTGGTTGATACATCAATGCGGCTGCTTGGCACGGCAACTGTCTCGCCCGCTACATTAAAGCTGAAGGGTTGGCTGACTTGAGTTTCTTCGCTGATGTTAATGGTGAGGTTCGCGTGCGAGATGGCTACGTCTGCGATTTTGACATCTTCACCCATAACGATTGTGCCCGTTTTTTCGTCGATGATAACGCGAGCGTTGGTTGCTGGCGTTACTTTTAGGTTTTGAATGCGGTTAATGGCGCTAACGAGTTGGGGATTATTTTCGTGGAAGGCAATGTCGATGGTGCCAAGGTCGGTGGCGCGGGCGGTAATGCCTTTAATGCTGCCGTTGATGGCGCGTTGCATGCGGTCGGCGGTTGTGAAGTCTGGTTCGCGGAGGATAAGGCGGAGGCTTGTGCCGAGGTCGGCGAGTTCGAAGCCTGTTTCTTGCTCTACGGTTGCGCCATTAGCGATACGGCCGACGGTTGTGTGGTTTTCTGTGATTGTACTGCCGTCTGCGCCTGTAGCGGTGAATCCACCTACAACAATGGCGCCTTGAGCTACGGCGTAAGTTTTACCATCAGCACCTACTAGCGGTGTTGCGAGGAGCATACCGCCCTTTAAGCTTTCTGAATCGCCGAGGCTGCTGATGGTGATGTCTAGCTTGCTCCCTTGGCGAGCGAGTGAGGCCATGTTAGCGGTGACCATAACGGCTGCAATGTTGTCTGGGTTTACATCGTCGGCGTTGGTGCGGCTGTTTACACCGAGGCGGTCAAGCATGTTCACCAATGTTTGACGGGTGAAGGGGATAGAGTCGACACTGTCGCCAGTGCCAGCAAGGCCGACAATAAGGCCGTAGCCAATGAGCATGTTGGAGCGCATGCCTTCGAAGTCGGCGATGTCTTTAATTTTTGCGGCGGGAACGGCTGCTTGTAAAGGAACACTACCAAGGGTGAGCGCTAAGCTAAGCAGTGTTGTAATGAGTACTTTCATGTGTTTTCTATCATCTTGATTTAAATTTCTAGTAGATTTAATGCATCTGCTATGCCAAAACTATGGTTATGCAGCCTAAAAAATTAGCAATGTGTGTTTTTGGTCCGACCGCGAGCGGTAAAACGGGATTGGGGATTGAATTGGCCAAGACTTATAATGGTGTGATTATTAATGCGGATTCGCGCCAGATTTATAAAAAAATTGATATTATTTCGGCGATGCCAAGTGCGGCTGAATTTGCGACAGCGGAGCATAAGTTGTTTCAGGTTTTGGCGCCTGATGTGCGCTATAGTGTGGGGCAGTATGTGACAGATGCTTTAGCGGCGGCTGAGGCTGTTTGGATAGAAAATAAAATACCAATTTTTGTAGGTGGTACAGGGCTTTACTTAAAGAACCTCATTGAAGGAATTAATGTTGTTCCTGACGTGGCACCAGAGATTGAAGCGGCACTTATGGATGAAATTAAAGCGAACGGGAGTACGGTTATTCATGCAAAACTGGCGGCGGTAGATGGTGCTTCTGCCGCGCGAATTGAGGTGAATGATCCACAGCGAATTGTGCGGGCTTTGGGTGTGTTTTTATCGACTGGAAAAACGTTAACGGTTTGGCAAAATGTACCGCGTGCGGGAGGATTGCTGAATATGGATGTGGATGTTGTGCGGGTGGGTATTCTGCCTGAACGGGCGATTTTGCATGGGCGTATTAAAGAGCGCTTAGGCATTATGCAAAAAGAGGGTGTTGAGGCAGAGATTAGAGCTTTATATGAGGCAGGGTTGAGTGAAAATTTGCCTGCGCTGACGGGGCTTGGTGTGGCAGAGCTTTATGCTTATTTTCGCGGAGAAATGAGTTTAGAAGAGGCGCTTCAGGCCACACTGGTGGCGACGCGTCAATACGCTAAGCGGCAATGCACGTGGGTTAAAAATAGTTATGGTGCTGATATTCTGGTGGAAAATGCAGCGGATGCGTTGCCGCAAGTTGAAAATTGGGTTAAAAATAAGCCTTAATTAAGGAATAAGAATTTAGAAAGTTTTTTCATGCCTGCAAAGTCTATGGATGATTTGGTATCGCTGTGTAAGCGTAGAGGGTTTATTTTTCAGAGCGCGGATATTTATGGCGGTATGAAGGGCTTGTACGACTTTGGCCCGTTGGGTGTGGAGCTTAAAAACAACATTAAAGCCGCATGGTGGCAGAGCATGGTGTATGGCCGTGATGATGTTGAAGGATTGGATTCGGCGATTATTGGCCCTGAGAAATTATTCCAGCAATCTGGTCACACCGATACTTTTAATGACCCATTGGTGGAATGCAAAAAATGTAATGCACGTATGCGGGCCGATAAAATGAAAGACCCCACAAAGTGCGATGAGTGCGGAAGTACTGAATTGAGCGAGCCGCGGGCATTTAACATGATGTTTGGGGTTCAATATGGCCCAACCGCTGGCGAAAATAATGCGTACTTGCGACCCGAAACGGCGCAGCAGATTTTTGCGAACTTTAAAAACGTGTTGGATAGTACCGGACGGCGGCCACCATTTGGGATTGCGCAGATTGGGAAAGCCTACCGCAATGAAATTATTGCGCGGAACTTTATTTTTAGAGTGCGTGAGCTTGAGCAAATGGAACTAGAGTTTTTTGTGCCCGCAGGTGACGATGAAACGTGGCAGGATTATTGGCTAGAAGAGCGCTTGAAATGGTGGGAAGCACAGGGTGTGCCGCGCAGTAAAATTCATGTTTTGGATGTTGAGCCAGGCGATTTGGCGCATTATGCTAAGCGAACTTATGACCTTGAGTATGAATTCCCGCATGGCATTGAAGAGCTTGAAGGCGTTGCTAACCGTACTGATTATGACTTAGGGAACCACACCAAGCATCAGGCCGATATGGATATTACGGCGGATGTACATGAAAACACGACGTCGAATGCACGATTGGCGGTGCAGAATGTGAACACGCAGAAATGGGAGGTTCCGTTTGTGATTGAGCCTTCTGCTGGGGTTGAACGGGCGTTTTTGGCTGTGTTGAACGAGGCTTATACTGAGGAAGATTTAGGCGAGGGCAAACAGCGCACGGTGTTGAAATTCAAGCCGCATTTATCGCCTTTAAAGGCTGCGGTTATTCCGTTGGCGAAAAATAAACCTGAATTGGTAGTGAAGGCCAAAGAGATTAAAAATAGCCTGCAAAAGCTCGGTTTGGGGCGGATTTTGTTTGAGAATACGGGGAATGTGGGTAAGGCGTATCGGCGTCATGATGAGGTGGGGACGCCGTTGTGCATCACGGTTGATTTTGAAACGCTGGAAGATGATACCGTGACCATACGGAACCGCGACACGATGGAACAAGAGCGTGTGGCTGTAGCTGATTTGGTAACTTATGTGCAGGGTTTTTATGCCCAAGGTTAACTCTAAAGTTGCACTAGTCACGGGAGCTTCTGGCTTGGTGGGGCAGGCGTTGGTGCCTGCGCTTACTGCTGCCGGTTATACCGTCCGCACTTTGGTGCGGGATAAGGCTTTGGTAGATGGTGATGCGTATTTTTGGCAGCCTGACGTGGGTGAGATTGATATTGCGGCGCTTGAAGGTGCTGATGTTGTTTTCCATTTAGCAGGTGCGGGGGTTGCGGATAAGCGCTGGACTTCTAGCCGGATGGCGTATTTGTTGGCGAATCGTTCTGGTTCTGCGGCGACGTTATTTAAGGCTTTGGGAGAAGTTAAGCAAAAGCCCAGCGCTGTGGTGGTGGCGAGCGCTGTGGGGTTTTATGGAATTGATGCAGATATTGCGGATGAAAGAATGCCGCGCGGTGATGGTTTTGCGGGGGATGTGTGTGCGGCGATTGAGGAGAGCTTCCCTGAAAATGAGTTTAGCCGTACAATACATGCGCGATTGGGAGTGGTTCTTGGCGGTGGTGGCGCGTTAGCGAAGATGTTACCAGCGTTTAAATTAGGGTTGGGTGGCCGTTTGGGGAGCGGTACGCAGCCGTTTGCTTGGGTGCATATCAACGATGTGGTGCGCGGTTTGATG
>CALFWJ010000127.1 GCA_937928525.1 uncultured Alphaproteobacteria bacterium
CCGCCGTTGGCAATGCGGAGGGTGCCGCTGACGTGTAGGGCGGTGGTGGGTGCTGAGGTGCCGATGCCGACGTCGCCAGAGACAGTAATACGCATGGCAGAGCTTGCAACACTTCCTTGCGTTACAAAGAAATTTAAGCTGCTATTTGCAGTAGGGTGGCCTGCAATTAAGCGTGTTTCTCCTAGTGTGCCATCAGTTTCAATTTGAAAATGCATGCCCGCACCAGAGAGTGAATTCATGCGAAATGTTTGGTTTGCTGATCCAATAGTTCCAATTTCTAGGTTTGTTGTGGGTGCGGTGGTGCCAATGCCCACATTACCGTTTTGGCTTATACGCATACGTTCAATGATTGTATCGTTAGAAGTCACGCCAGAGTTATTGGTGAAGAATGCTAATCCATTTTCAAAAGCGTTTGCACCAGTTTGCACAACACCAATGGCTGCACGTCTGCGGCCACTAGTGCCATCTGCTTGAGCAAAGTTAAGGCTAGACCCATATACACCAATTGCTGCGGTTTGTGGATCTGATAAGTTTTGCAGCATTAAACTACCTTGGTTGGATGATGCGCTTAAGGCTTGCCCGTCAATGCTTAGTTTTTGATTCGCAGACCCAGGGTTTGCGCCAATACCAACATTACCATTGGCAAGAATGGCCATGCGCTCTACGCCGGCGGTGGTGAAGGAGATCGTGTCAGTGTCGCCGCTGTTTTCGAGGGTGATTGTGGTGTCGCCGTCGGTGTCTGACAAGCTGTTTGCGCTACCACCAGAACCTAATGCTGACCAGACGGTGCCGTTGGAGAATTCGAGCGTGCCAGCGTTGTAGCGGATGGCACCTGCGCCTGCTGCTGCGGGGGTTTCGCCGCCGTTGGAAATGCGGAGGGTGCCGCTGACGTGGAGGGCTGTGGTGGGGACAGTTGTGGCGATGCCGACGTTGCCGTTAACATCTACTCTCATGCTCTCGGTGTTATTTGTGGCAATAACAAAGTTGTCGCCAATTGATCCTGCCCGAACATGCGGTAGATCACTAGTAACTCCTGTATTTGCGTCTTGGTATGCGATTAATGCAGCAATACCACTTGATTTTAAGCGCATAGGCACAATGCTACCTGCGGTACTCACTTCAAATTTATATAAAGGATTCGTATCGCCAATCCCCACGTTGCCGTTGGGGAGGACGGTGAAGTCACGGTCGGAGCAGGCGAGGTCGCGGCCGTCGCTGTAGCAGAGGTGGTTGTTTTCTAGGGTTGTTGTTGGGCTGATACTGGCGAAGTTCGCCCACTCTTGCGCTTGAGGCGTAATGAAGGGAGCGGCGGCCAAGATAATAGTGAAGAAATGGCGAAGGGGCATAAAAGCGCTTATTTTTATTTGCATGCTTAAAGTTACCATGCCCAAGGGGCGACGCGGAAAAATTTTCAGTGTTTTTGACACTATAATAGTCATCGTTTTTGAGGGTGGTTTTTACGACGGGCAAAATCTGTTCCTTTTTTGCAACTTTTGTGCAGTTTTGTGTGGTTTTTGTTCAGGAGATGTTTGCGGCATACCATATAAGCAGATAGGCTTATAGAGATAAGAAAATATAAAAACAGGCAGATCATCAATTGACCTTGCGGCAGCGCAACTTCAGAAATTTACAGCTTTTAGGCTTTAAGGGTCTCTTTTTAGTTGGGTTGTTTTTGGTTTGTGTGACCGATAGTTTAGCCCAAGAGCGGTTTGTAACCCAAAGTGGTGGCCGTGGCTTGATTAATGCCAAAATGGAAGCGCGGATGTCGAAGAGTGAAAGCGACATTGAGGTGGTTGAAGAAGAGCTGGCTAAAGTACAAGAACACGCCAAAGTTGAAGCGCCAAGTTGTAGCGATTTGGGCGATAAATTGCGCTGGACGGGTGTAGCGTGGGAGTGTGACCAAGAGGTTGATCCGACTGTGCTTCAGTTCGCGAAAGAATCTCTCCCTAATTGTGGCAGTGGCCAAGTTTTAAAAGCCAATGGCTCGCGGTTTACCTGTGAAACCAGTAATTTTGTGAGCGAAGAGGTTGATCCTACGGTGCAAGTTTTTGCTAAAAAATTGCTTCCGTCTTGCGGTTCAGGTGAAGTTTTGGCGGCGAACTCTGATTTGACTGATTTTACCTGTCAACTAGACGAAGCTGGTGTAACAACAGAAGTAGATCCAAATATTCAGGACTTTGCGCGAAATACAAACCCGCTCCCTAATTGTGGTGGTGGTGAAGTTTTGCGCGCCAATAATGGCCGTTTACAATGTGTAGCAGATGATGGTGGTATTACGGTAGAAGTTGACCCCATAGTGCAAGAATTTGCCCGGAACGAAAATTATAATTTAGCTGCTTGCGCCGACGATAACGTGATTAAGGCCAGTACTGTTGGCGGTGAAGTTCAGCTTGAGTGTGTGCCCGATGTGGGGAGTGCAGCCAATGCGCTAGCCCTAGATGATTTAAGTGATGTAAGTACAGCAGCGCAAGCCAGTAATACGGTGCTTATGTTTGATGGTACAACCTGGATTGCCGCAAATGAATTAGACCCCAATACGCAAGCCTTTGCGCGCACGGCTTACACCTTAGCCATATGTGGTACGGGTGAGGTTTTAACTACGAATGCCGACGCCACGCAGTTGGTATGTGCGGCAGATGCAGGTGGTGCGGGCGATCCGCTCAATTTAGAAGATTTAGCTAATGTAAGTGTGGCGGGAGCTGTGAGTGGCTCGTTCTTGATTTATAACGGCAGCAACTGGGTGCCAGGGATTGAAGTTGATCCGACCGTAGAAGATTTTGCGAAAGTAACATTGCCAACCTGTGCTGCAGGGGAAGTTTTAACCGGTGACGGTACAACTTTAACCTGTGCGGCAGATGCTGGTGGCTCGGGTGATCCGTTAAATTTAAGCGGCTTAAGTGACGTCACGTTGGCAGGGCAAAGTAACGACCAAGTTTTGCGGTTTAATGGTTCGGCTTGGGTGAATAGCTCAGATAAAATTGGAGCGTTAACCGCCACCAACTGGTGCCGTGTTGTTGGCGCTGATATTGTGTGTGACCAAGGTGTGCCAAGCGTATGTACGCCGCCACAAGTTATTCGGTATAACGGTACAAACGGTTGGACGTGCGCAGATATTTCTGGCTCGGTTGGGGATGCGCTTGACCTTGAAGATTTAAACGATGTGACGTTATCTGGTTTGGCGACGGGCGACAGATTGTTCTGGAATGGTTCGGCTTGGGTGAACGAACGTAAAAACTATATTGGTGCAGGCGATAGCCAGTTTGTGGTGGCTGATTCTGGTAGTGGTACAGCACAAATTCAGGTTGATGGCGCCCCCATATTAACCGCAGTTGGTGGCCAAGTGGGCATTGGTACAACTGACCCTAATGCAACGCTTGAGGTTGCGGGTGAAATTTCTGGTGTGACATTAACAGTGTCGGGTAACAGTACAATTGCAGGCACGCTAGACGTGGTTGGCGCCACATCAACGGGGCCACTTACCGCTAATGGGAACAGCCGCATTAATGGTGATTTAGTGGTGACGGGGAACGTGGTTACCCAAGGTGATACCACCATTGAAGGTGTGACTTTCTCGCAGGGCGGCATTAGCGCGACGGGGCAGATTAGCGCCACGAGTTTCCATGGTGACGGAACAAACTTAACCGGTGTTACCGCCAGCAGTGCTGATTGGTACAACTTAACCAGCATCCCGAGTACGGTGCAGGATGTAAGCCGTGTGATACCATTAGATGGCGTGCTCTTGGTTGGTGATGGCAGTAACTTTATTGGTGAAAGTGGTGATACGGCGCGCACGAGTTTAGGCCTTGGCAGCGGTGATACGCCAACGTTTAATGGCGTGACGGTTACCAATAGCGTGACGGCCACAAACTTAGCGGGAACATTACAAACACCGGCGCAGCCTAACATAACCGATGTTGGTACGTTGGTAGACTTAGAAGTAACAGGTCAAAGCGTGCAAGGTGACGTAAGTGCTACAGCACTAGATGTAACCAATAACGCATTTGTAGGCGGTGACTTACGGGTTGCAGGGAATATTATTGCTGAGGGCGATACGACCATTGAAGGCGTCACTTTTTCTCAGGGCGGTATTAGCGCGACAGGGCAAATTAGCGCGACCAGTTTCTTTGGTGATGGTACGGGTATTACAAACGTAACAGCCAGTGGCATCGATTGGTACAATGTTGCGCGCATACCAGTAGGTGTTCAGAACATTAGTAACACGATTTTAACACCAACCGAACTTGGGTTTTTGCAAGGAACCAATCAAAGTATTGCCACTACAGCAAATACAGTCTTTAACAATGTAAGTGTTACCACCAGCCTATTGGTGGGCACAGATAGCCTGTTTGTGAACGCCGCAGGTAACGTGGGTATTGGCACGAATGACCCACAACGTAATTTACATGTGCTGGCAGATGCTGGCCAAACATCACCGTTGCGGTTAGAAACACAATCAGCGGTAGGCAGTAACTTTATTGAGTTTTATAATGGTTCAGGCCGCAAGGGTTTAATTGGATTTTCTGGTACGGGGAACGAGCTCTTTTCGGTACGGAATGAAGAGAATGGCGGCGCGATAGAGTTTGACACCGTGGCAGG
>CALFWJ010000128.1 GCA_937928525.1 uncultured Alphaproteobacteria bacterium
GAAGAAAGGAATAATCATCGCTTTAGCTAAACAGGCTATGCCCGTCCAAAAACGGCAAACAACAGGAGATAATAATGGCACGCGCAACCCGCTGCCCCTTATCTTGAAGGCTCTTGACGACAAAAAGGGCATTGATATTAAAACCGTTAACCTAACGGGAAAAAGCACCATCGCCGATGCGTTGGTAGTCTGTACGGGAACCTCTGAGCGACATGTTGAAGGATTGGCTAAGGGCGTAATGTTGACCCTAGAGGCTAACGGGTTTGGCGTGCAGGGTATTGAGGGCATTCCCGGAAATGAGTGGGTGCTGGTGGACGCAGGCGATGTGATTGTGCATGTGTTTTTGCCAGAATTGCGTGGGCAATATAATTTAGAAAAAGTTTGGTCGGTAGATTTCAGTTAGTTAAAACAGGCGCCGAAGCGCCTATTTTTTATTTAAGCTACCGCACCCAAGCGTTTTTGCTGGATAGCGGTAATTTCAGCGCTTAAACGCTGATGTTCTTCTTCGTAGGTGGGTTCAGGTTTTGCCTCTGGTAGTGGGTCGTTCAGGTGCGCCCCGAGTAGAAAGAAGTACGCATCGCGCAGTTCCGTTATTTTAGGTTGAATGGTTGATGGAATAACGTAACCCTGCTGAGAAAGATGGCCAAAAAAAACCTCCCGACAGGGAGTTTTGTTATCAGCCATGGTTGATTCTTCATAGAAGAAGGTTTCGTCTAGGTCTTCACTTATATAGTCTAGGGTGTGAAAACCTGCGGTATATTTAAAAGATATCCTGACCGCAAGCTTAATGCGATGCGCAATAATATCGTGCTGGGCGGGGTGGGATTGTTTCAGGTGGTTTGGCATCTATTTCTCCTTGTTACCTGAAGACTAATTATTGCTTGATGCAGTATGATTGTCAACAAAAGAGATAAAATTTACCGCATATAAACCTTGCGCCCTGTGGCTAAATTATTATAGAGTGTTGGTATTCAACTTTCCCTTTTCTTGCTTGATCATAATGATTTAGCGCAACTTTTAGGAGCCTATTATGGCGACAAAACTTCATATTCCCTGCGGACTTGATTTAGATGAAGAAGGCATGATTACCGCAGCAAATAAGCTCATGCCATCGCAGCAGCAACTATTTGATGTTGTTTTTGCAGTGAGTCACATTATATCAGGTATGCGTAACCCAGTTATGTGGGAGCGACCATCAGCGCATTTGGCTATTTTGGCATTTTCACTGGTGGAAATTCATACACGTCCATTCCCGCAAATCCATGCTGATGGCGATAAAGTTGTGTCGGTTGTGGCACAAAGAACAGAAGATGTTCAAGCTTGGGGTAAATCCTATCTACAACATATTTCCGCAGAAATGTGCGATGAATTCTTAAATGCAACGCCGTTAACTTTTGGTCAGAAGATGCTGCAAATTCTTGAACACCTAGACCCAAATATTTCGGTCAGTATTTTGCAAAAAGTTAAGCAAAAATGGCGCTCACGTATGCGCTATTTCTATGAAACAGAGCATCCAGCATTTTATGCATTAGTCCCTCACTATAAAGCTTTAATGCGCTGTAAAACTTTAGAAGGATTACAAGTTTGCTTGTGGAATATGTCTATTCAATTCGCAGGACTTGTGTCGGTAGAAATGCCAGCGGCAGTTCAAGAAGCTATGGTAAATACGGCATGTGACTTAGCGATGGTAGATATTGCTTTAACATCAGCTCAAACTCTTAAAGAAGCAGCGGCTATGCTTAAAAATAAAGGTGCACAGAGAGTACGCCATAAAACAAAACTAAAAAAAGTACCGCCAAAAACACCAAAATCAGAAGCTACAGCTCCGCAAATCCGCGTTGCTGTAGATAATACAAAATAAAAACAAGCCCCGATAGAAATATCGGGGCTTGTTGTCGCTTAGGCAGTTTTTTGCAGGTGTTCGCTAGCAAAAGGGTTTGTAACTGGGGGCTGTACGAGATATTTTCCCCAGGCTGAATCGATTTGCACAGAGCCATAACCTGTATTAGGTTGAATAAGTGGCACATTGTTATCAGACATACTTTCAAGCCCCCACAAGACACAGCAAGGTGGAAAAGTAATATCTGCGAGAAAAATCTTATTATTCAGATCTTTCAGGCCACAATCGGTGATGTGTAGATAAGAAAGAGCGCATAAACCAATAATTTCACCTCTGTAGTTACTTTCTGCGAATATTTCGCGTATGGCGTTAATAGCAATAGGCGTATCTTCTTGCCACTTTAGCAGCTGTTGAGGTGATTTAAGATGTTGAGCAGGGTTATATTTCTGCGCATTCAAAATAAAGGGGCGGCGGTCATCATACGGATAGATGATGGGCCGAACTTGGTGGGAATAGCCTGATTGGGCTTCAAAATGGGCTGTTTGCATAAGATGTTTCTCCGGTTAGATATAAATGCTATTTAGGCGCTTTTTATTTGAAATACAAGTGTAAAAAACACATAAAATAAAAAATCGCCAACAAGGGCGATTTTTTTGTCGCAACGTAGGCGATTAAGCAGACTTTTTAGCATCGCCTTCATCAGCTACATCTTCAAAGTCGGCATCAACTACGCCGTCGTCTTCGGCTTTAGCGTCACCGCCTTCAGCTTCAGCGGCCTGCTGCTCTTGCATGTCTTTATACATGGCTTCGCCGAGTTTCATGCTCGCTTCAGTTAGAGCTTCAGTAGACGTTTTCAAGGCTTCAGTGTCCGCTTCTTCAGCTTCTAATAGCTCGCTGAGTTCTCTCAGTTTAGCTTCGATGTCAGTTTTGGTGTCTTCGTCCACTTTGTCGCCATAATCCTTGAGAGATTTTTCAACGCTGTGCACCGCAGTTTGCGCTTGGTTTTTAATTTCCACCGCTTCTTTGCGTTTTTCGTCGGCGTCGGCGTTGGCTTCGGCGTCTTTTACCATTTGCTCGATGTCGTCATCTGATAGACCGCCATCCGATTTAATTTGGATGTTTTGCTCTTTGCCCGTGCCCTTATCTTTGGCCGATACATTCACAATACCGTTGGCATCGATGTCAAACGTCACCTCAATTTGCGGCATACCGCGGGGTGCTGGTGGGATATCTGCCAAATCAAACTGACCCAGTAGTTTGTTATCTGCTGCCATAGGGCGCTCCCCTTGGAACACACGGATAGTCACAGCCGATTGGTTATCGTCAGCGGTAGAAAACACCTGCGATTTTTTGGTCGGAATTGTGGTGTTACGCTCAATCAATGAAGTAAACACACCGCCCAAAGTTTCGAGGCCAAGGCTAAGGGGCGTAACGTCGAGGAGTAACACATCTTTAACGTCACCTTGCA
This sequence comes from uncultured Alphaproteobacteria bacterium, assembly GCA_937928525.1. Lineage (GTDB taxonomy): Bacteria > Pseudomonadota > Alphaproteobacteria > UBA2136 > UBA6156 > CALFWJ01. The sequence continues at coordinate 3,309 of CALFWJ010000128.1, forward strand.
GAATACCACCCTGCGTTGCGGCACCAACGGCCACCACTTCGTCGGGGTTTACGCCTTTGTTGGGTGCCTTACCGAAGAATTTTTCAACCACTGTTTGCACCATAGGCATACGGGTTTGACCACCAACTAGTACCACTTCATCAATGTCACTAGCTTTCATGCCCGCATCTTTTAGGGCTGCGGCGCATGGCTTCATTGAAGCTTCAACCAAGTCTCCGACCAGCTCTTCTAGCTTAGAGCGGGTGAGGCTAATTTGCAGGTGTTTAGGGCCTGAGGCATCCATGGTTATGAACGGCAGGTTAATATCAACTGACTGCGCAGAAGAGAGTTCTTTCTTCGCTTTTTCGGCTTCATCTTTCAGGCGTTGTAGCGCCATAACGTCTTGTTTGAGGTCAATGCCTGCATCTTTTTTGAATTCGCTCACGAGGAAGTCAATCACACGGTTGTCAAAGTCTTCACCGCCAAGGAACGTGTCACCGTTGGTGGCTTTAACTTCCACTACGCCGTCGCCAATTTCCAGCACTGATACATCAAACGTACCGCCACCAAGGTCGTACACAACCACAGTTTTAGTATCGTTTGCATCTTCACTTAGGCCATAGGCGAGGGCCGCGGCGGTTGGCTCGTTTACCAGGCGTTTAACATCTAGGCCGGCAATTTTACCTGCATCTTTAGTGGCTTGGCGCTGGGCGTCGTTGAAGTACGCGGGTACGGTAATCACAGCTTCGGTGACTTTAGTACCAAGGTAGTCTTCAGCAGTTTGCTTCATTTTTTGCAGCACAAGCGCTGAAATTTCTGACGGAGAATAGTCTTTACCGTCTACGTTTACCCATGCATCGCCGTTTTTACCTTTAACGATTTTAAATGGGCTGTTATCCATCGCTTTTTTCACCATTGGGTCGTTAAAGCGACGGCCAACAAGGCGTTTAATGGCAAACAGTGTGTTTTCTGGGTTAGTCACCGCCTGGCGTTTGGCGCTTTGGCCCACCAATTTTTCACCGTCTTTGGCGAAGGCAACGATAGAGGGCGTGGTACGGCCACCTTCGTTGTTTTCGATTACTTTGGCTTCTTTTCCGTCCATGACGGCTATGCAAGAGTTGGTTGTTCCGAGGTCGATTCCGATAATTTTACTCATGGGTTTTCTTTCTTTTTAGTTAAGTTTTTAAAATTTTTACTGTGAATTTTTATTCTGGTTTCTCACCATTGCTCACCACAACCAGTGCTGGGCGCAGAAGGCGTTCGCCAATCATGTAGCCCGCCTGCATTTCAGCGATAATCTCACCCTCCGGCTTATCGCTCGGAGCTTTTTGCATGGCTTGGTGCAGCTCTGGGTTGACCATTTCGCCTAGGGCAGAAATTTGCTTAATCTGAAATTTTTCGAGGCTTTGGCCAAATTGATGTGCCACCATGGCTACGCCTTCTTTAATGCTCTTTACGTCACCTTCCGCGTTTTCAGGCATCACGGATTGCGCGCGGGTGATATTATCGGCCACGTTCAGCATTTCTTGTGCAAAACGAGAAACGGCGAAGTTGCGGGCGTCGGAAAGCTCTTTTTGATGGCGCTTACGGCTGTTTTCTAGCTCGGCAAGGGCTTTGGCGGCTTCTTCTTTCCAATCTGGCTCGTTAGAAGCTTCGGCTTGAATTTCTTCAGGCTCCGCATTGGACGTAAATTCGGTTACATTATCTTCTTGTGCCATGTCTGCCTTTGCGGTACGTTCCGCTTCTAGCTCGGCCATGGCTTCCTGTGTTTGAGTGTTGTCTATGTTTTCCATAAATCAGAATTTAGCACTAACCACCCATGAGTGACAAGACTTTTTTTATCACTTTTTTACCTAGAGTGATAATTTTTTGATTAACCTATTGAAATAAATTAAATAAAATTTAAAATCGCCCCTCTCTATGAAAAATAGAAAGAGGCGATTTTAAATTTAAAAAGCGAGTGCAGGTGCCGATAAAGGCGCCGCAAAGGGTTGTGCAGGTGACATGTTTAGTCCTTTTCAAAAGTAAGTGTGAGAGGGTTAAGCCATGGATAGTTGAAAATATCGGCTGCGGCATATAAACAATAGAGAGCCATAGCAAGAACAAAAGGTTTTTGCAGTAAAGAGAAGTTAGAGGTGAAGATAATACCAAGCAAAAAGCCAGCAGTTCCGACCATAAAAATCATAGCGAGTATAAATTGAACGCCTTCGAGTTTGAAGAAGTGCATGAAAAAGTCCTTTCTGATGTGTCTGAATGTGAATGCAAGGTATACGGCAAAGCTAAGGTTGTCAACTGCCCCAAAAATAAGCACACATAAGCCGCGCCAAGCCCCGTTTTTCTGGCGTTTTGAGGCTGTTTTTGCTACAGTGAGCCATTGAACAAGGGAAATGAATAAATGACTGACCAAACCGCCGCACAAATCGCCGCAGCCGAACAAGAATACGGCGCCGATAGTATTAAAGTTTTAAAAGGGCTCGACGCTGTTCGTAAGCGCCCTGGCATGTACATCGGCGATACCGATGACGGTACCGGCCTGCATCACATGGTGTATGAAGTCACGGATAACGCTATTGATGAAAGCCTCGCTGGCCACTGCGACCGCATTACGGTAACCATCAACCCCGACGGTAGTTGCACCGTCACCGATAACGGCCGTGGTATCCCAACCGATCTGCACCCAGAAGAAGGCGTAAGCGCCGCCGAAGTTATTCTGACCAAGCTCCACGCGGGTGGTAAGTTTGATAACAACTCTTATAAGGTATCTGGTGGATTGCACGGGGTGGGGATTAGTGTGGTGAACGCGCTCTCGAGTCACTTGAAGCTTGAAATTAAACGGGGCGGTAAAGCCTTTGTGCAAGAATATGCCAACGGTGACCCTCTTTACCCGCTGAAAGAAATTGGCGAAACTACCGAGAAGGGAACCTCAGTAACCTTCATGCCAAGCGAGGCGACGTTTACCAACCAAACTGAATTTAAATTTGAAACGCTGCTCAACCGTTTGCGCGAGCTGGCGTTCTTGAACTCTGGTGTGCATATTACAGTCACTGATTTACGTGGTGACGAGAAAAAAGAACAGGTGCTGCACTACGAAGGTGGTGTCCTTGCGTTTGTAGAACACCTAGATAAAGCCCGCAGCGTCCTTCACGAAGAAGACATATTCTTCACAGGGGAAAAAGATGGCATCACCG
>CALFWJ010000129.1 GCA_937928525.1 uncultured Alphaproteobacteria bacterium
TTTGCACGTTTTTCGGCAGTTTCTAATCCTAAATGTTCGCGCGGTGTCATGTTTTGACCTTTTTTGACCATGAATTAACCCTTTCTGACCTTAATTGCCCCAGTTTCTAGGCTTTTGAGCACTTTGTCTTTGGGGCCAATCGCCACCATTTTGCCGTAGTGCATCACAATTAATTTATCCACTAAATCCAACATAGCTGGGCGATGCGTAACTAAAATGAGTGTCCTAGATTTGTCACCTAGCCATTTTTTCAAACGGGTTTTAACATGTTCTTCGCTGGCATGATCCATTTCGCTGGTGGGGTCATCAAAAATAGCAATTTTCCCCTGTGACAGTACCGCACGTGCCAAACCAACTGCTTGACGTTGCCCGCCAGAGAGCGATTCGCCCCGTTCACCCACAGGCAAATCAAACCCCATAGGGTGGCGCCGAATAAAGCCCATTAAACCGCTAATTTCAGCCGCTTGAAGTAGTTGGTCGTCGGTGGCTTCAGGGTTTGCCAGCATCAGGTTTTGACGCAAAGTTCCACGGAACAAAATAAGGTTTTGCGGCGCATAACTTATAAAACTGCGCAGCACCGCAGGGTCAAGCTGGCGGATATCTAAGCCATCCAGCGTTATGTTTCCCGATTTGGGTTCATACAAATTAAGAAGAAGTCTTGATAGCGTTGATTTACCACTGCCAGCTCGGCCAATAATACCCACACGGTCACCCGCTTTAATGCTCAGGCTCACTGCGTTTAAACATTCCATGTTGCTGCCAGGATAAGCGAAAGTCACATCGGTAAAATCAACGTCACCTTTAATATCGTCTACGTGCACAAAGGTGTGGCCATCGGGGCGCTCAACGGGGGCTTCCATGAGTTTATTTAAACCATCCATCGCTGATTTAGCTTGCTGGTAGCGCACATATAAACCAGCAGCGGTACCAAGGGGCGCTAAGGCACGCCCAGCCAGCATAGAGCAGGCTACCAAGGCTCCCATTGACATGTCACCATTACCAATACGGTACACCCCCCAAATCACAATAAAGACAGTTACCAGTTGCTGTGCAAATACCGAGAAATTAATGCCCAGTTGTGCTAGAAACTTTGTTTTGGCCGATAATCTGGCGCCCGCACCAACATATTGTTCCCACTTGCCTTGGGCATATCCCATCGAGCCAATGGCTTTAATATTTTCTAGACCATTAATAGTTTCAATCAGGTGCCCGTGCTTGGCGTCCATGTCTTGAGAAACTTGTTGCACTAAACCACGCATGGGGCGTTGCACAAAAAAGCAAACAAACAAAACAATAGGCACTGCTGCTAAAGGCACTAAGGCAACAGGACCGCCCACCATAGCAATAACAGCAACAAATAATAAGATAAACGGTAAATCAATCAACGTTGTTAAAGTGGTAGACGTAAAGAAGTCGCGTAGTGTGTCATACTCTTTTACCTGATTAGCAAAGGCACCAGATGTTGTTTCACGCGTGCCCAATTTTGCGTTCATCATTTGTTGATACACTCGGCTCGCTAGCAAAATATCGGCGCCTTTACCTGCTACATCAATAAAGTAGGCGCGTAGTTGTTTAAAAGTGAAGTCAAATATGTAAACAGTAATAATACCAATGGCCAGCACCCATAAGGTTTCATAGGCTAAATTGGGCACCACGCGGTCATAAACATTCATGACAAATAAGGGAGATGCCAGTGCGATAAGGTTAATAAAAATAGCTGCCAGTGCGACCTGCATATAAATACCTTTAAAGGGCAGGATATTTGACCAGAACCACTCTGAGCTATCTTTAAAGGTATCACGCGCCAGTTCGTGCCAAATGCTTGGCTTCGTTAAAATAGTAAACCCTGTGTAAATTGCATTAAAGGCGTCGTCGCCTTCAATCCACTCCTCTTCACCCGTGAATGTATCAATCAACGCGTAGCGATTGTTTGTACCACCTTTGCCAAAACCTTCTTCTTTGTCTTTTAAAATGGCGTAGCGACCACTGGTAAGCGACACAACAGCAGGTAGCGTGTGGGTAGAAATATCGGCGGCGTCGCGCTCTACTACTTTGGCGTCTAGCCCTGCGCGCTTAGCAGCGCGGATAAACATTTGTGGGGTAATGTGGTTCTTTTTAAGGGGAAGACCAGCCGTTAAACTGGTCAGTGCATGGGTTTTTCCATAGTGCTGCACAAGATACATAAGGCACCCCTGAAGAGAGTCTTTGGTTTGACGTTGGAGTTCAATATTTTTTTTAGTCATGCCGTTGCCTTTATTAAGCTTTTTTATTTAATGGCGGTAAGAAGAATTAAGTAAGGGTTACAGCCCTAGCCCTAAGTTCTGTAAAAGTTGCTCCATAATGCCTAGTTTTTCGCCTTGGGTAGGTGTTTCGCCTGCGGCGGGGATAACCTCGGTGCCGTTATCGTTAGCGTTACGTTGGTTGAGCTGAGTAAGGGTGTCTTTGTCGTCAAAATCTAGAATAAGAACAGTTTGGTTTTCGATCTCTGCGCCTTTAAGGGGTTTTTGTGTCCCATTGGCAGTTACATAAAACCAACGGTTACCATTAAGGGTGCTGGTGGTGGATGGGCTGCCTAGAATAGCGCGTACATCTGGTTTTTGGTGAATACCAGGTTTAAGGGCAGTAAGTTGGCGCTCACCAATAACTTGACCGTGAGTGGTGCGGGTTGTTTTGCAGGCAGTTAAGCTAATGGCAATAACAAGTGTAAGCAGGGAAGAGATTATTATTTTTTTCATGAGGCTAGTTTAGGCTTAAAATGTGAGTTCGTTCAAGCTAAATATATTCAAAAAGGGCTTGCGCACAGTATTTACTTGGGGTAAAAGCCAGCTAGACATCGTTAAATATAGACGATATGTCACAAGAATTAAAGTGAATTAAGGATAAAGATATGGCTGTTCCTAAGCATAAAGTAACCCGTAGTAAACGTAACATGCGCCGCGCACACGACGCTATCGGTACTGGTACGTACGAAGAGTGTCCATCAACAGGTGAGCTTAAACTCCGTCACCACGTATCGCCAGATGGCAGCTACCGTGGTAAGCAAATTTTGAAGACAAAAGCACCTAAAGCAGCGACTGAAACAGCAGCAGCTGAATAAGTAAATTACAGGCTTGACGCCAGCCTAGGCTAGGCGTATAACCTAAATATCAAGAAGTCCTGCGGGGCTTCTTTTTAAAGGCAGAAATTATTAAAACAAGGAGGCAGCATGGGTTTAGGTAAAGCGATGAAATTTATGCGAGATGTTCGCGCTGAAGGTAACAAAGTCAGCTGGCCTGACCTAAAGCAAACACGCAGCATGACCATTATGGTGCTGGTTTTAGTTATCTTTATTGCCCTATTTTTACTTTTGGTAGACGCTATTATTGGTAGCGGCCTTACCTTCTTGCTTGAACTATAAGAAAGACGACACAATGACTGAAAATCAAGTAACAGAAGCTCAAACTGAAACACCAGTTGATGCTGCACCTACCGAAAAAGCGCCAAGAAGCAAAATGCGTTGGTACGTTGCCCAAACGCAATCTAACTACGAAAAACGCGTTCAGCTATTAGTGCGTGAACAAGTGATGCTGCAAAAGCGTGAAAAATTTGTACAAGAAGTTCTTATTCCTACTGAGCAAGTGGTTGAAGTTAAAAAAGGCGTTAAAACTAACGCTGAACGCAAATTCTTCCCGGGTTATGTTCTTATTAAGTGTGAAATGACCGACGAAGTATGGCACTTGGTACGGTCTATTCCGCACGTAACTTCATTTATTGGAGCAGAGCGCGGACGTAAGCCAATCCCGATTACGGAAAAAGAGGCGATGCGCATCTTGAACCAAATGGAAGAAGGCGTTGAAAAACCACGCTCACTCATCACGTTTGAAGTGGGTGAGGAAATCCGCGTTATTGACGGGCCATTCAACACCTTCCAAGGGATGGTGGAAGAAGTAGACGAAGACAAAGAGCGCCTCAGCGTTTCTGTATCTATCTTTGGTCGCGCTACACCAATTGAGCTTGAGTACAGCCAAGTTGAAAAACTAAGCTAAACCTTCTTTTGTAAAAAGCGCCTTTGGGGCGCTTTTTTAGTTTTCTTTTGGAGTGATGTGCTTACTGGCGTAAATAAAGAGCGTGTCAAATATTGCAATACACCAATAAAAAGCAATTGTGACAATAGATATTTCAATCCAAGTATCGTTCACGCCATAAAAAGCTAAAAAGAAGAATGTAAAAGTACTGCCTGCTTGAGTTGTAAATGTACTGACGTTGTTACGCAGCCAGAGCATTTTTTCACCAGTGTATTGATGAATTTTGTGATAAAGCCAAACGTCAAAGGATTGCCAAATAAGGTAGGCAACAGGTGAGGCAATCATCATGCGTAGAGAAGATTGGTAAATGGTATCAATAGCATCGCCAGATTGCGCGGCAAAAGGTAAAGCCGTAAGTTGCAGCACAATTTGGCTTAAAATGATGAAAAATAGCATTCCGAAAAAGCCAATAAAAACTGCACGTTGAGCTGTTTTTTTACCGTAACGTTCTGCTAATAAATCTGTTCCAAAAATAAGAGCTGCAAATAAAGGGGTGCCTGCAGTAATGGCGTAACCAAAAATATCAACAACTTTAGGGCCGGTAATATTAGCTAAAACCAAACAAAGTGCAATGTAAGAAGAGAGCCATATTTTACCAAGTTTATAGCTTATTAAAGCGCCAGACATCCCTAATAGCGTTAAGAGTAAAAAAGCAATTTCGTTAGACAAACCTTACATCCCGAACTTATAAGCATCAGGGATATCGATCTCGCGCAGAGGTTTCATAGCGGTTGCATATTGGGTAAGTACGTCAAGGCTATAGGTCAGGCGGTCTTTGATGTAGGTGCTGTCGTGATTTTCTGTGAAGACTTTTTCGGCATCACGGATGATAAGATGGTCAGGGATGAACACCAGTTTGTTATTTTTTGCGGCGGTGGCGCGTAGTTCGGCGATGGGGTAACTGCCGTTTTGGCCGGCGCTTACACCAATAAGCAGCGCGGGTTTGTGTGCTGTTTCTTTGCTGCTCAGGCAGTGGAAGAAGTTTTTAAGCGCAGCTGGTGCTGTGCCGTTATATTCTGGCGCGAGGATGATAAATGCATCCGCAGTTTGCAGTTTTTCACTAATGGGTGCCCATGTTTTAACGGTTTTACCGTCTTGTCCCCACATGCTTTCATCCCATAGCGGAATATCTTTCGCTTCAACCAGGGTTGTTTGATGTTTGGGCGCAAGTTGTTTGGCGATAACGCCGGCGATACGGGTGGATTCGCCACCGTTTGTTTTCATAGAGCCAGAGATAAGGGCGATGTGCATGCGTTAAAAGTCTTTCTCTTGGGTGAATTGTTGAATGCTTGCAATCATCTGCTCAGCGGTAAGCCAGCCAGAGATTTGGCCAATATTTTCTTGGGTTTTGGCGTTAATAACCGCTAAAAAGCCCGTACGGCCACGGTGCTCGTTTAGGGCGGTAGTGAGGTTAAGCTCAGCGGCGCGCTTGTTGTTTGCGGCCACGGTTTCGTTGTTAGTGAAATCAAACTGGATAAACTCAATGTTAGAGCCTTCAAACGCTGCCTTTACAGCAGGAATTTTAGGATTCATGAGCTTGCACACACCACACCACTCGGCGTGCATTTTGGCGACGTAAAATGCCGTTTCCGCCTGCGCGATAGATGCGCTGGCAGCAAAAAAGAGGGTGAGGAGAAGCTTTTTCATGAATTTATCCCGTTTGTTATATGTTTATGGTTATAAGCTATCAACCAGCTCTTTTACCGCCGCGACTGAAACGTCAAACATCTCTTTTTCAGCACTGTTAAGGCTAATTTCAACCACTTTTTCAACGCCGTTTTGGCCAATAATAACGGGCACGCCAACGTAGAGGTCGTTCACACCGTACTCACCGTTAAGGTGCGCAGCGGCGGGCAGCACGCGGCGCTCGTCGCGCAGGTAGCTTTCCGCCATCTGGATAGCACTAGAGGCAGGCGCGTAGAAGGCGCTACCGTTACCGAGCAGTTTCACAATTTCACCGCCGCCCATGCGGGTACGGGTTACAATTTCTTCGAGTTTCGCTTCAGTCATCCAGCCCATTTTAATACAGTCAGGGAGTGGAAT
>CALFWJ010000130.1 GCA_937928525.1 uncultured Alphaproteobacteria bacterium
ATGCTGGAGCCACTTGAAAAAATGCTGGCTGAGACGACAACAGCAAAGAGCCGCAAACTTTTCTTTTTTACAATTAGCTTGTACGGCGTTCCATTTAAGTTATTTGAAGAATTACTTAAGAAATCAGGCCTTAACGAAATGCTAGACGAAGCTAAACTTCGGATTGAAACAGAAGACGGCCTTGTGTTTATTACGCCATAAAAAAGCCCGCATTGTGCGGGCTTTTTTGTGAGCGCAATTTACCTATGCGCGAAAATATCGTGTTCATCCCAGCCCGCTAAATCAAGCGCAACACGCGTGGGTAAAAAGTTGAAGCAGCTGGCAGCCAATTCTAGGCGGCCGCGCGCGCGGAGGCGGCTTTCAAGCTCAATCTTAAGTTCATGCAGGTAAATCACATCACTGGCGGCGTAGTGTTTTTGCGCTTCGGTGAGCACTGGCGCTGACCAGTCTGATTGCTGTTGGAATTTATCCATCTGGACGCCAAGCAACTCTTCAGTCAGGTTTTTAAGGCCGTGTTTGTCGGTGTAGGTGCGCACTAATTTACTGGCAATTTTGGTGCAAAAAACAGGTGTCACATCTACGTCTAAATATTCACGGAAAACGGCGACATCAAACCGTGCGTAGTGGAAAATTTTCTGTACGCGTGGGTCATTCAAAAGCGCTTTTAAGTTGGGTGCAGAATAATCGCTACCGTCAAATTTTACTAACCACACATTGCCTTTTCCATCGCCCAGTTGGGCTACGCATAGGCGGTCGCGTTTTACGTTTAGGCCCAGGGTTTCGGTGTCTATCGCGACCATACCATCAGGGAAGGTTACACCATCTGGCAGATCGTTTGTAGATTCAATAATTTTAATGCTCATACCGCAACAATAAGCGATAACCCAAAAAACCGCCACAAAAAACCGCCCAATTAAATTGGGCGGTCTTTAAATGTTAGTTGGCACGAGAAGGGTCTGCGCGTACAGCCTCTAGCTGCGCCAAAACTAACATTTCTTCATCAGGAGAGAGCTTTTTATCACCAAAAGAAAGCAGTGCAGCTCCTTCAGGTAAATGATGATAGGTATCAAATGCTGTGTCTTGAGTAAGATGATGATTCACAATAGCCTGAAATTCATCACCCCAAGAAGTGCAATATTCATACTCGCTCTCATCGCCTTTATCTTGCCAGAAGTATTCTAGTGCATCGATAAGGTTTACAAAAACATTTGCATAAGCAATATCATCGTTAGCCATGCCAAAACAGTCTTCAGCAATTAAAGAACCACGTTGACCAGATACATAAGAATAACCCATATGCATGCGGGCTGGGTCATTTGGATCTTTTTCATCAAACACGCCGCGCATACTTTTACCTTTAGGGTGAGAGGCGAGAATAACGTTAATACCTGCATTACCTTTAAATAAAATAATGCGGATTTCAAGCAGATCAATACGTTGCCGTAGTGTGTTTTCTGGTGTCCAATCAATACCAAAATTAAGTTCATGAATGCAGTTTTTATTGCTGGCCTGGGCAGTATTAGTTGCTGTTACAAACCATTTCATAAGCTCTGTAAAGTTTTTGGGCAATGTATTGTTAGGCATAGATGCGTTGACATTAATACCCATTAAAGATTGTACAGTATCAAGCATAGCTGGCAGGTGATGTTGAATGTTAGGAGAAAAAAGTTGGGTTTTGTGGTTTTTAGCAAAATCTGCGTCAGGATCATCAGTAACGATAACATCGTCAGAAGTGAAGGTTTTATTAGCCATGGTAGGCTCCTTTCAAAAAGTTACAAAGATACGTCGAATAGTTAACATAAGTGTACGCATGCTCATAAAAAAACGCAAGTAGGTAGAAAAATAAAAAATAGGGCTAAAAACTGGCCTTAGACCGTGTTTTTAAAGAATAGCTAAGTTTTAAAAGAGGGAAATATCAGGGAAAAATATAAGGTATAAAAAACTTCTATACAAATATTGCATACTGACATGTTCCGTGTTACATACAAATTGACTGTTATGAGAAATCTTCATCTTTTTAGCGCTTTGTTCTTTTTGGAGCATGGCTGATAGGTGCTGATTATTCAGTTTTTAAACAGTTTGGGCTTCGGCCTGCTCTGAAACCCCAGTACATACAAGGAGATTTTCTATGTCTGGTAAAAATTTAAACGTACACTTGTTGGTTATTGATCCGCAAGTTGATTTTATGGAAGGTGGGGCGCTTGCTGTTGATGGCGCAACCGCTGATATGCAACGCCTAGCAGCTATGGTTGGCCGCGTTGGTCACAAATTGGAAGATATCCACGTTACACTGGACTCTCACCAAGTGATTGATGTTGCTCACCCTGCTTTTTGGCGTGATGGCGATGGCAATATACCTGCACCATTCACGATGATTACATCAGATGACATTGCCAATGGCATTTGGACGCCGCGCAACCGTAACTTGGTTGGCCGGATGAAAACTTATGCTGAAGCACTAGAGGCTGGTGGTAAATATCCGCTTATGGTTTGGCCAGAGCACTGCATTATCGGGACGCCTGGGCACAATGTTCAAGCTGACTTGATGCAGGCGCTGCAAGATTGGGAGCGTAAAGTATTTGGCACGGTGAGTTTCGTGACCAAAGGGACTAACCCGTTCACCGAGCACTATGGTGCTTTGATGGCGGAAGTGCCTGACGCTAATGATGCGGCCTCTGGCCTAAATACCGATCTTATCGGAGTGTTGCAAGAAGCTGACATTGTTGTGGTTGCAGGCCAAGCCAGTAGCCACTGTGTAAAAGCAACAGTTGAGCAGGTCGCGGATAATATTGGCGATGAACACGTCAAGAAATTCCACCTCCTGACTGATTGCATGTCGCCAGTAGCGCAAGTTCCTGGTGGGCCAGATTTTCCGGCGATTGCTCAGCAATTTATGCAAGACATGGCCGCGCGCGGCATGACTCTGACAACGTCTGACGCCTTTTTGGCGTAAGACATCCTTCCTCTAACCTCTCTTTGAAAGGAGAACACCATGCCTAAACTTGATGGTGATATGGAAAACTTCAAACTTGGTGGCAACTTCAATTTCACAGGTGCACCCATGGAAAAACTGGGTGCCAGTGAATATACGTTGGTGACGATAGCCGTAGATAAAAGTGGTTCGCTTGGCGGCCACGAAGATCAAGTGCGCGAGATGCTTATGACAGCCGTTAAAAGCTGTAAAAAATCTGATCGTGTTGAAAATCTGCTGCTGCGTGTGATTATGTTTGATAATCACATCAATGAACTTCATGGGTTTGTGCCCTTGAATGATATTGATCCTGATGCTGATTATTCACCCTTCCGCGCTGGTGGCGGCACTGCATTGTATGATGCGTGTTACTCTGGTGTTGAATCTATGAATGCTTATGCTGATAAGTTGGAAGGCGAAGGCTTTACCGACTTGAACGCGATCGCTTTTATCATTACTGATGGTTGTGAAATGCATTCTACAAGTACAGCTCAAATGGTGAAAGATGCCTTGGCAAAAGGCGTTTCTGGCGAAAAGCTGGAGTCTATGATTTCAGTACTTATCGGTATTAACGCAAGCAGGCATATTTCTGAATTGACCTCTTTTCAGCAAGATGCGGGCATTACCCAATTCATTGATGCGGGCGATGCAACGAAAGGTAAGCTAGCAAAACTAGCTGACTTTGTATCTCAGTCGATTTCTTCCCAATCCCAATCTTTGGGAACGGGTGGGCCAAGTCAAAATATTTCGGCAACCATTTAAATTGCTGATGGCGAATAAGAAGGGGTGGGTTTTGCCCATCCCCTTTTTTCTTTAACTTCTAATTTATTTAACTCTCACTTATGGAGGCTCAGATGCTTAGCGCTGATGCACACTTTATGATTGGCAATGGCCATGTTCGGCAGGGGAAACCTTGTCAAGATTATGCTATTGCAAACTTTACGGGCAAAACAGCGCTTGCTGTGGTGTCTGATGGTTGTTCTTCTGGCGGCAAAACTGATGTAGGGTCGCGCTTAGTTGCACTTACAACAGCAAAAGCAATAGAAGAGCAACTTCAATCTTGCCCTGATGTGAGTAATGTCAATCCTGCCGAACTATTGGTGGGGCGCGATACTTTACTCGCAGGTTTGCGCGATCAACTTAACCTCACCAGTAACGATATGCTAGCCACTTGTCTGCACGCGTGTGTAGATGAAAATGGTGGCTACGTCCATGTTCATGGCGATGGCGTGGTTGGTTTTCGTTATGCCGATGGCCGTGTGATTATTCATACCTTTGATTGGGCACAGAATATGCCGTTTTATCCTGCCTATACGGGCAGCAGACGGCGAGATTTTTTGACTGCTCAACAAGAGCATGAAAAACCATTCAGCCATAAGGTGCTCGATATTCAACCTGATGATGTATCGGTTGTTTCTGACGCTGCTTATACAGCAGTAAAAGGAACAAAAGGCATCACTATTCCTGTTCATCTCACACATAAAACTTATGGCAATCTCACTCACGTTATCCTCCTCAGTGATGGGGCGGAGCAAGTGGATAGCTATGACAACATAACGGCTTACCGCGCTTTTACTACATATAGAGGTCCTGGTGAGTTTGCCGTACGTTGGCTTAAAAAAGGCGTAAAAGATAGCATGAAGCTGGGCAAAGGCCCGGAAGATGATATCTCGTGTGCCGTGATTGCCATTACTTCAAAGGAGCAAGGAAATGACAGCAATTAACCGCAATACAAAAGTAGAGTTGGTTGGGCGCGGGGAAATGACCTTGCGGCCAGCCGATCATGTGGCAACAGGTGGTGAAGGTTCGGTTTACCGCGCCAAAAACACCATCATTAAGTTGTTCACAGATAAAAACCGTATGAAGCAAGGCGGTACAGCTGAGAAGCTGAACCTTCTGTCCAAAATCAAGCACCCCTACATTGTGTCACCAAGTGGTTTGGTGCTCGTTAAAGGTCAGCCTGCTGGTTATTATATGCCGTTTCAGAATGGGGAAGGTTTTTCCCGTTTGTTCACGTCGGCATTTCGCCAACGAGAAGGCATTGACAATGCCATGACTCATAAACTTGTGGAACGTACCCAAGAGGCTGTTGCCGCTGCCCATAGCCACAAAGCTGTGCTGGTGGATGCGAACGAGCTAAATTGGCTCGCTGTGCGTAACAAAGCCAAAGAGTGGGAACCGCGGGTGATTGATGTTGATTCATGGCAGATTGATAAATGGCCAGCAACGGCGATTATGCCTTCTATTATGGATCATCACACCAAGGGATATTCTACGCTTACTGATTGGTTTGCGTGGGGCATTGTGTCCTTCCAACTTTATACGGGCATCCACCCTTACAAAGGCAAACTGGATGGCTACAAAGGTGCGGATATGATGCAACGGATGAAAGATAACGCTTCGGTATTTACCAAAGGTGTTAAACTTAATCGTGCGGTGCGTAACTTTGCCGATATCCCTGGGCCATTGCTAGATTGGTATGTTGCGGTTTTCCAAAAAGGAGAGCGCTCTATGCCACCATCTCCGTTTGCAACAGGCGTGGTCACAACCCAGCTTGGACGTGTGGCACGCATGGTCACAACAGCCGCGGGCAACTTACTGTATGAGAAACTATTTAGTGATGTGGCTGATGCTGCATTGCGTATTTTTTCGTGCGGTGCGGTGTTGCTTAAGTCTGGCCGTTTGGTCAATCTTGCTAATAAGCGCGATTTAACCCACGTGCAGGATATGAACTGTGAAGTCATACAACTTGGAAACCATTATGTGGTGGCAGAGCGGTTGCAAGGCCAATTACTCTTCCGCCATATTAACGGTGTGAATGGCACTGAAACACAAATAACGGCAAACATCGCAGGCGAGAGATTGTTCCGTTATGCAAATCGTTTATTTGTGTTGGCAGAACAAGGATTATTAGAGCTTAATATTAATCAAGTTGGCAATAAAGTATTGTTAGGTGTTGGTCAAACTTGGCCAGCAATGCCTAAAAGTACTCGCTGGTTTGATGGTGTTGGTGTGCAAGATACCCTTGGCGCAACTTTCTTGCTTACGCCGTTTTCTGAAAAGGCTTTCCGTCAAGTTCGCGTGAAAGAACTAGATGGTTTAACGCCAATTACGGCAAAAGCAGGGCCACGATTTGTGGCGCTGGTGGCTGCGGATAAACAAGGTCAATACCACAAACTGGAATTCACGTTTAACGAGAATTACAGTGCCTATACATTGTGGCAAGACACTGTTGATACCGCAGATTTGAACGTGGCTATTCTGCCCAAAAACAATGCCTGCGTCACAGCAAACATTGTGGAAGACGGTAAGCTCAATATTTTTGTCCCAACAAGCAGTACACTTAATACTGTGGAAGATAAAGATATTGGCACTGATATGCTTCTCGCAAATTGGGAAGATAAAGTTATCTATCTAAAAGACGGCAGCGTCTGGCAGGTAAAAATGACTTAATAACGAAATATAAATGTGGCTGCCTTAGGGTAGCCACATTTTTTGTTTTGTTCTTGCTATATTTTTTATATGTATGCATATTGAGGATAGAATTACATTTTATTTTTTAGCAGCTATGGAGAAAACCATGCTGAATATTTACACCGCGCAATTG